>JAGRPN010000340.1 GCA_019449555.1 Ramlibacter sp. | reverse complement strand
GACGCAGAACATCCGCACGATCGGGCAGATTCCGCTGCGATTGCCGAAGGACGTCCCGCCTGTGCTCGAAGTGCGCGGCGAGGTGTACATGCGGCGCGACGACTTCGAGAGACTCAACGAATTGCAGCGCGAGAAGATCGCGCGCGGCGCGAAAGGCGAGAAGACTTTCGTCAATCCGCGCAATGCCGCGGCCGGCGCGATCCGCCAGCTCGATCCGAACATCGCGCGCCAGCGGCCGCTGAGTTTTTTTGCTTATGGCTGGGGCGAAATCACGCCGCCCGAGCAGGGCGGGCCGGCGTTCGAGACGCATTTCCAGGCGTTGCTCACGCTGCGTTCCTGGGGCTTTCCGGTGTCCTCGCGCACCCAACTCGCGACGGGCGCCGACGAACTGATCGCCTATCACCAGTCGGTCGGCAAGGAGCGCGACAGCCTGCCGTTCGACATCGACGGGGTGGTGTACAAGGTCAACAGCCTCGCGTTGCAGCAGCGCCTGGGGTTCGTCACACGCGAGCCGCGCTGGGCGGTCGCCCACAAGTACCCGGCGCAGGAGCAGATGACGACGGTGGAGAGCATCGACGTGTATGTCGGCCGGACGGGCAAGCTGACCCCGGTCGCCCGGCTGGCGCCGGTGTTCGTCGGCGGCGTGACGGTGACGAACGCCACGCTGCACAACGAAGACGAGGCGCGGCGCAAGGACGTGCGGGTCGGCGACACCGTCATCGTGCGGCGCGCCGGCGACGTGATCCCGGAGATCGTCAGTGTGGTGCACTCGGCCCGGGGTGAACGCAAGGCAGCGCGGGGCCAGCCTTTCACCATGCCGCGCCGTTGCCCGGTCTGCGGCTCCGAAGCCGTGCGCGAGGAAGGCGAAGTCGACTACCGCTGCACCGGGGGCCTGTTCTGCGGCGCCCAGCGCAAGCAGGCGCTGCTGCACTTCGCGCAGCGGCGAGCGATGGACATCGAGGGCTTGGGCGAAAAGCTGGTGGACCAGATGGTTGACGGCAACGTCATCCGGACCTTGCCCGATCTGTACCGGCTGGGCCTGAACGCGCTCGCCAGCCTGGAACGCATGGCCGACAAGTCGGCGCAGAACCTGCTGGGCGCACTGGAGCAATCCAAGCACACGACGTTGCCGCGCTTCCTGTACGGGCTGGGCATCCGGCACGTGGGCGAAGCGACGGCCAAGGACCTGGCGCGTCATTTCGGCAAGCTCGACGCGATCATGGACGCGAGCGTGGAGGAGCTGCTCGAAGTGCCGGATGTCGGCCCGGTGGTCGCCGAGAGCATCCACAAGTTCTTCCGGCAGCCGCACAACCGCGAGGTGGTCGAACAGCTGCGCGCGTGCGGCGTAACCTGGGAAGAAGGCGCCGCCGCGGCGCGTGCGCCGAAACCGCTAGCGGGCAAGACGATCGTTCTCACGGGAACGTTGCGGACGCTCAGCCGCGACGAGGCCAAGGACCTGCTCGAAGCGGCGGGCGCCAAGGTGGCCGGCTCGGTCAGCAAGAAGACCGACTATGTCATTGCCGGCGCCGAGGCCGGGAGCAAGCTCGACAAGGCGCAGGAGCTGGGCGTGCCGGTGCTGGACGAGGCCGGTCTGCGCGCGCTCTTGGGCAAGCGGTCATCCACGTAGCTTGCTACGGCGGCTGTTCAGGCCGAAACCATAGCCACACGCCGACCGTCGCCATGATCGCGATCGCGCTCAGGGGGACCCAGAGCGGCCGCACGAAGTAGAGCATCGTGATCGCGCCTCCCGTCATCATCACCGTTGCGGTCCACTTGGCCGACCGCCGCACGACGCCGCCGCGGCGCCAGTCCCGGATGTGCGGTCCCATGCGCGGATGGGTCTCCAGCCAGTGGGACAAGCGCGGCGAGCTGCGCGCGGCGGCCCAGGCGGCGAGCAGCACGAACGGCACGGTCGGCATGACCGGCAAGAAGGCGCCG
>JAGRPN010000339.1 GCA_019449555.1 Ramlibacter sp. | reverse complement strand
TGCCCTTTTCCAGCGCCTGGTAGATTTCGCCGCCAGGTATGTTCTGGGGCACGCCGCCGATTCGCTCGATCACCTTGCCGCCGAAACCCCCGATGCGGAATTTCAAGCCCTTCATGTCGGCCAGGGTCTTGATTTCCTTGCGGAACCAGCCGCCCATCTGCGCCCCGGTGTTGCCGCCGACGAAGTTGATGATGTTGTACTTGGCGTAGAACTCGCGCATCAACTTCAGGCCGTTGCCTTCGACCATCCACGCGGTCATCTGGCGGCTGTTCAGGCCGAACGGAATCGCGCAGCCCAGCGCGAAGCATTCGTTCTTGCCGAAGAAGTAGTACGGGGCGGTGTGGGCCACTTCCACCGTGCCTTGCTGCACGCCATCGACGACGCCAAACGCGGGCATCAGCTCACCGGCCGCATGGGTGGAAATCTCGAATTTGCCGCCTGACATGGCTTTGACGCGGGCGGCGAACACTTCAGCGGCGCCAAAGATCGTGTCCAGCGATTTCGGGAAGCTCGATGCCAGGCGCCAGCGGATGGCGGCCTGCGCGTGCACGGCCGGCGCTATGCCCGCGGCCAGCACGCCGGCGATGCCGGCATTCTTGATGAGTGATCTACGATCCATGGATGCGCTCCTATAGCGAGACGAATAGAAAAAAGTGAGGACCAAAGATTTGGGACAACTAAGGGCTGTCAAATCTGCCGCAATTCTAGGAACGCACTGACTTTGGTATTCAGGGGTTTTCCCTTGAGAAATACCCCGAAATCTTTTGTTCTCAGGCTTCTGTCAGCAAACCTACAGGAAAGACCACGTCTGCAGTAGCTGCCTGCGCCGGCGTAAGCAATTCAGCCGACGACCTTCAGCGCGGGCGGCGTGCGCTGCACGAGCTCAGCGAAGCGCTGGCGCACTGCGGCTTCGATGCCGGTGGCGTCCAGCCCGTGCAACGCGAGCAGCTTGGCTGGGTCACCGTGCTCGATGAACTCATCGCGCAAGCCCAGTTGCAGCAGAGGCCGCATCAACCCTGCCGCCTGCAGTGCCTCACCGACGGCACTGCCCGCGCCGCCCATGATCGCGCCCTCTTCGAGGGTAATCAGGGCCTCATGCTCACCGGCAATCTTCAGCAGCAGCTCGAGATCCAGCGGCTTGGCCCAGCGCATGTTCACTACCGTCGCATCGAGCCGTTCGGCGGCTGCGAGCGCGGGATAGAGCAGCGTGCCGAACGCGAGGATCGCAACGCCGCGCCCGGCTTCGGGCCCGCTCGCGCGCACGCGCCGCACCTCGCCCTTGCCGAACGGCAGACTGCGCAGGCCGGGCTCGACCGCGGCGCCGACGCCCGCACCGCGGGGATAGCGCACGGCGACCGGATGGTCCTGCTCGAACGCGGTCGTCAGCAGCTTGCGGCATTCGTTCTCGTCCGCGGGGCAGGCGATGCTCACATGGGGCACGCAGCGCAGGAAAGCAATGTCGTAGGCGCCGGCGTGCGTGGGCCCGTCGGCACCGACGACGCCGGCGCGGTCCAGCGCGAACACTACCGGCAGGTTCTGCAGCGCGACGTCGTGCACCAACTGGTCGTAGCCGCGCTGCAGGAACGTGGAGTAGATCGCGACCACCGGCTTGAGGCCCTCGCAGGCAAGCCCCGCCGCGAACGTGACGGCGTACTGCTCCGCGATGCCCACATCGTAATACCGCTCCGGGAAGCGCTTCTCGAACTCCACCAGCCCCGAGCCCTCGCGCATCGCAGGCGTGATGCCGACCAGGCGCGGGTCCTTTTGCGCCATGTCGCACAGCCACTGCCCGAACACCTGCGTGAACGTCTGCTTGGGCGGAGTCGCGGGCTTGATGATGCCCACGGCCGGGTCGAACTTGCCCGGCCCGTGATAGGCCACCGGATCCGCTTCGGCCAGCTTGTAGCCCTGCCCCTTGCGCGTGACGACATGCAGGAACTGCGGGCCTTTCAGGTGCCGGATGTTCTCGAGCGTCGGCACCAGCGAGTCGAGGTCATGCCCGTCGATCGGACCGATGTAGTTGAAGCCGAATTTTTCGAACAGCGTGGCGGGCACCAGCATGCCCTTGGCCTGTTCCTCGAACCGCTTGGCCAGCTCGAACAGGGGCGGCGCCACCTTGAGCACGTTCTTGCCCACGCTCTTGGCCGCGGCGTAGAACTGGCCGCTCATGAGTTGTGCGAGGTAGCGGTTCAGCGCGCCCACCGGCGGGCTGATCGACATGTCGTTGTCGTTGAGGATCACCAGCAGGTCGCATTCGGCGACCCCCGCGTTGTTCAGCCCTTCGAAGGCTTCCCCCGCACTCATCGCGCCGTCCCCGATGATCGCCACGGCCTTGCGGTTCTCGCCCTTTTGCCGGGCGGCCGCCGCCATGCCGAGTGCCGCCGCGATGCTGGTGGAAGAGTGCGCCGTCCCGAACGCGTCGTACTCGCTCTCGCTGCGCTGCGGGAAACCGGACAGGCCGCCCAGCTGGCGCAGCGTGCCCATGCGGTCGCGCCGGCCGGTGAGGATCTTGTGCGGATAGGTCTGGTGGCCCACGTCCCACACCAGCCGGTCGTAGGGCGTGTTGAAGACGTAATGCAGCGCGATGGTCAGTTCCACGGTGCCCAGGTTGGAGCTGAGGTGGCCGCCCGTGCGCGCCACGCTTTCGAGAATGAAAGCGCGCAGTTCATCGGCCAGCAGCTTCAGTTGGGGCCGCGCCAGCTTGCGCAGGTCCGCGGGGTCGTCGATCGTTTCGAGCAGGGAGAGCATTCGCTTTGAGCTTGGTTCAGTTGTCCCGGTTGACCAACATCATGGCCAATGCGTGTAAAGCCCTTGTGTCGCGCAGGCCCGTGGCAGCCAGGGCGGCGAGGGCTCGGGCCAGCAGTTCCTGCGCGAAAGCAGCCGAGCGCTCCAGTCCCAGCACCGAGACATAGGTCGGCTTTTCCTGCGCGGCGTCCTTGCCCGCCGTCTTGCCCAGGGTGGCGGAATCGGCGGTCACGTCCAGGATGTCGTCGACCACCTGGAACGCCAGGCCGAGGGCCGCGCCATAGTCCGCCAGCGCGGCCTGCGCCTTCGCATCCGGCGCGCCGCACGCGGCGCCCATCATCACGCACGCCTGCAGCAGCGCGCCCGTCTTGCGCCGGTGCATTTCGCGCAATTGCGGCTCGGTGAGCGCGCGTCCGATGCTCGCGAGATCGATGGCCTGCCCACCGGCCATGCCCGCGTGGCCGGCGGAGCGGGCCAGCAGGCGGCACAGCGCCGCCTGCACCGGCGCGGGCACGCTTTCGCGCTCGGGCGCCAGCAGTTCGAAGGCCAGCGCCTGCAGCGCGTCTCCCGCCAACAAGGCCTGGGCCTCGCCGTATTTCACGTGCACCGTGGGCTTGCCGCGGCGCAGGCTGTCGTTGTCCATGCACGGCATGTCGTCGTGGACCAGCGAGTACGCATGAATAAGTTCGACCGCGCAGGCCGCGCGCAGGGCCGCTTCGCCGTTGCCGCGCACCGCTTCCGCCGCCGCCAGCACGAGCAAGGGCCGCAACCGCTTGCCCCCGTCCAGCACGGCATAGCGCATCACCTCGCCCAGACCCGCGGGGGCGTCGGCCACGACCCAGTCGGACAGCGCCTGCTCGACGCGTTCCAGCCGTTCAGCGCTCCAGGTGCGCAAATCGATCGGGCCCGCGCACGCCGCTGCGCTGCCCGACCGAGGGGCCTCTTCACGTGGACCGGCTTCGCGGGTCACTCTTGCGTCCACGGCTTCAAGGTGCCTTCATCCAGCACTTTGATCTGGTTCTCGACGGCCTGCAGCTTGTCGCGGCAGAACTGCAGCAGCTGCGCGCCGCGCTGGTAACCCGTCAGCAATTGTTCGAGCGGCAACTGGCCCGACTCGATGAGGCCGACGAGCCGGTCCAGCTCTTCCAGGGCAGCTTCATAGCTGGCGGGCGGTTGGAATGGGACCTCTGACATATCTGATGCGGCTTGGGAAACCCTCGATTCTAGGGTGTGCGCCAACGGGTCGTGCCGCGAGCCCGGCCGGATCGCGCCGATAGTGGCCTTGATACGCTGTAGCGGGACCCCAGATGACCCCCAAGGGTACAATGCCCCTCCCTCTCGTGCGGTACCGCACCGGTTTTCCGCCTCCCAATCCCGATCCCGCGCCAATCCACGGAAAAAGCGCTTACCCTGCCCCTTCATAGGGGGAGTCTCTAGGTCAGGTCACCCATGTCTGATTTAAGTCTTCAACTGCAGCAGGCCGCAAGCCAACTACCAGTTTCCAGCTACTTCGACGAGGCGCTGTTCCGGCGCGAAATGGAAACCATCTTCCAGCGCGGCCCCCGGTACGTCGGCCATGAGCTCGCCGTGCCGGAAGAAGGCGACTTCTACGCGTTGCCGCAGGAGGGCGGCGGCCGTGCGCTGCTGCGCACGCCCCGCGGCGTCGAGCTCATCTCCAACGTCTGCCGGCACCGGCAGGCGATGATCCTGAAGGACCGCGGCTCGATCCGCTCCGGCTCCTCGGGCGGCAACATCGTGTGTCCGCTGCACCGCTGGACCTACAGCGGCGGCAACGCGAGCGCGGCGGGCGTCCTGCTGGGCGCGCCGCATTTCCCGCAGGATCCGTGCCTGAACCTCAACAACTATCCACTGCAGTCGTGGAACGGGCTGCTGTTCGAAGGTGGGCCCGGCAGTCCGGACGTGACAGCCGACCTGGCCGGCATGGGCCCGCGCGCGGACCTCGATTTCACCGGCATGGTGCTCGACCGCGTCGAGCTGCACGAGTGCAATTACAACTGGAAGACCTTCATCGAGGTGTACCTCGAGGACTACCACGTCGGCCCGTTCCATCCGGGCCTGGGCAGCATGGTCACATGCGACGACTTGCGTTGGGAGTTCAAGGAGAACTATTCGGTGCAGACCGTGGGCGTGGCCAACCGTCTGGGCAGGGCTGGCAGTCCGGCGTACGAGCGCTGGCAACGCGCGCTGCTCGATTACCGCCAGGGCAGGCAACCCAAGTACGGCGCGATCTGGCTCACCTACTACCCGCACATCATGGTCGAGTGGTACCCGCACGTGCTCACCGTCTCCACGCTGCATCCGGTCGGACCGCAGAAGACGATGAACATGGTGGA
>JAGRPN010000338.1 GCA_019449555.1 Ramlibacter sp. | reverse complement strand
CCGTCGATCGCGAACTCCTGAAGCTGCTGAACCGGCGGGCGGCGCTGGCCAACGAAGTCGGTGAAATCAAGCGCACGGAGGGCTCGGCCGTATTCCGGCCCGAACGCGAAGCGCAGGTGGTCAACGGGCTGCAGGCGGCGAATCCAGGGCCGCTGAAGAGCAGCAACGTCGCCACGATCTGGCGCGAAATCATGTCGGCCTGCCGCGCGCTCGAGGCACCCCAGCGGGTCGCTTACCTCGGGCCGGTCGGGACTTTCAGCGAGCAGGCCGCCGTGCAGTTCTTCGGCTCCAGCATCGAACACGTGCCCTGCGTCAGCTTCGACGAGGTGTTTCACGCCGCGACCGCAGGCACTGCCGATTTCGGCGTGGTGCCGGTGGAAAACAGCAGCGAAGGCGTGGTCACGCGCTCGCTCGACCTGCTGCTGAACTCCCCCTTGCACATCATCGGCGAGATCAGCTTGCTGGTGCGCCACCACCTGCTGCGCCTCACGCGCTCGATCGAAGGCATCGAGGTCGTGCTGGCCCATCCGCAGGCGCTCGCGCAATGCCAGAGCTGGCTCGGCAAGCACCTGCCCGATGCCGAACGCCGCGCGGTCTCGAGCAATGCCGAAGGCGCTCGGCTGGCGGCGGGCAATCCGGCCTGGGCCGGCATCGGCAGCGAGCGGGCGGGCACCGAGTTCGGCCTGCACATCGCCGCGCATGCGATCCAGGACGACGCCTTCAACCGGACGCGTTTTGCGGTGATCTGCCTGCCGCAGGTGCTGGACGCGCCGCAGGCCTCCGGCCGCGACTGCGTCAGCCTCGTGGTTTCCGTGCCCAACAAGCCGGGCGCGGTACACGACATTCTGGTGCCGCTCAAGCGCCATGGCGTTTCCATGACGCGCTTCGAGTCGCGGCCGGCCCGTTCGGGCCAGTGGGAATACTATTTCTACATCGACGTCGAAGGTCACCCGTCGCAGCCCCATGTGGCCGCCGCACTCCAGGACCTGCAATCCCTTTGCGCCTTCTACAAGGTGCTGGGCACGTACCCGGTCGGCGACTGAGGCAAGCAAATGGCCGCTGGAGCTCCGATGTTCGAACAACTGGGCCTGATCGGCTGCGGCTTGATGGGGGGCTCGTTCGCGCTCGCGCTCAAGCGCGCAGGCCTCGTCAAGCGCGTGGTCGGCTACAGCAAGTCGCCGTCCACCACCGAGCGCGCGCGGCAGATGGGCGTCATCGACATCGAAGCGCCGTCGGCGCTGCTCGCCGTCTCGGGTGCGGACATCGTGCTGCTGGCGGTGCCGGTTGCGGCCACTGAGGCCACCCTCAAGGCGATCCGCCACCTGGTCACCAAGGACATGCTGATCATGGACGTCGGCTCCACGAAGCGCGACGTGATCGACTCCGCGCGGCGCGTGCTGCGCGACCATATCGGCTCTTTCGTGCCATGCCATCCGGTGGCCGGCAAGGAGGTGTCGGGCGTGGAAAACGCGGACCCCGAGCTGTACGTGGGCAAGCAGGTCATCGTCACGCCGATCGATCGCACGGCCCCGACCCAGCTGGAGCACGCCGTCAGGGTATGGGAAGAACTCGGCTGCCAGGTGCTCAAGATGGCGCCGGAGGAGCATGACGCGGCCTTCGCCGCAGTGAGCCACCTGCCCCACCTGATCGCGTTCGCGCTGATCAACGGCGTCGCCGGCCAGGAACACGGCCAGGATTATTTCTCGCTGGCCGGGCCCGGCTTTCGCGACTTCACGCGCATCGCGGCGAGCGACCCGAAGATGTGGCGCGACATCCTGCTGGCCAACCAGCACGAGCTGCTGGCGCAGTGCAGGGTCTTCGAGCGCAGCTTGCATGCAATGGAGGCCCTCATCGAGAGCGGCGATGCCGAAGCGCTGGAGGGGCTCATCGGAAAAGCCAGCGACGCGCGCGCGCAGTGGCGCATGGGCACGAAAAGGTGACCATGGGAGCGACGGTGCATGCGCCCGGCCGGCTGCGTGACGGGGTAGCGGTCGCTGCGGGACGGTCCTGATGTTCGCGACGCGGTTCCTCGACATTCCGCCGCTGGATGGCGCGGCAGGCACTGTGCTGCTGCCCGGCTCCAAGAGCATTTCCAACCGCGTGCTGCTGCTCGCCGCCTTGAGCGCCGGCACGACCAGCGTGCACGACCTGCTCGATTCGGACGACACGCGGGTGATGCTCGACGCATTGCGCGCCCTGGGCTGCGGCGTGAGGCACAGCGGCACGTCGGTGGAGATTTCAGGCCTTGGGAATCGTCAACCGGCTGCGCAAGCGCGGCTGTTTCTCGGCAACGCGGGAACGGCCATGCGGCCGCTCGCCGCCGCGCTGGCGGTGATCGGCGGCGACTTCGAACTGAGCGGCGTGGCCCGCATGCACGAGCGGCCCATCGGCGACCTGGTGGACGCGCTGTGCCAGCTCGGTTGCACCGTCGGCTACCTGGGCGTCGAAGGCTACCCGCCCCTGCGCATCGGCAAGCCCGCACTCAAGCTCGACGCTCCGATCAAGGTGCGCGGCGACGTGTCCAGCCAGTTCCTCACGGCCCTGCTGATGGCGCTGCCGCTGGTGGCTCGAGCCGACGTCACCATCGAAGTGGTCGGCGAACTCATCTCGAAACCCTACATCGAGATCACGCTGAACCTGCTGGCCCGCTTCGGCATCACGGTGCGGCGCGACGGCTGGCAGCGCTTCGTGATTCCCGCCGGCAGCCGCTACCAGTCGCCGGGCGCGATCCATGTGGAGGCGGACGCTTCGTCGGCCAGTTACTTCGTCGCGGTCGGTGCGATTGCGGCCCCGGCGGGCGGGCCGGGCATTCGCATCTGCGGCGTGGGCCTCGACTCGATCCAGGGCGACATCCGTTTCGTGGACGCGGCGCGCCTGATGGGCGCTGACGTGCGAGGCGGGCCCAACTGGCTGGAGGTCTCGCGCGGTGCGTGGCCGCTGTGCGCGCTCGACCTGGACTGCAACCACATCCCGGACGCCGCCATGACGCTCGCCGTGATGGCGCTGTACGCCGATGGCCCGAGCACGCTGCGCAATATCGCCAGCTGGCGCGTCAAGGAAACCGATCGACTGGCCGCCATGGCCACTGAATTGCGCAAGCTCGGCGCGCAGGTGGAAGAAGGCAGCGATTTCATCAAGGTCTGGCCTCCCCCGCGCTGGAAGCCGGCGGCCGTCCACACCTACGACGACCACCGCATCGCGATGTGCTTCTCGCTCGCGGCGTTCAACCCGGCCGGCGTACCGGTGCGGATCGAGGACCCCAAGTGCGTGGCCAAGACGTTCCCCGACTACTTCGAAGCCCTGTTTTCGGTCGCGCAGGCCCCGCCGCCCCGCATCCCGGCGATCTGTGTGGATGGCCCGACCGCTTCCGGCAAGGGCACGCTGGCCTCGCAAGTGGCGCACCGGCTCGGGTATCACTACCTGGATTCGGGAGCGCTGTACCGGATCACCGCGCTGGCTGCGGTCCGGGCCGGCCTGGCGCTGGACGCGGCCCATGAGCACGGCATTGCGAAAGTGGCGCAGACCCTGCCGGTGCGGTTCGTGGCCGGCCAGGTATTGCTCGGCCAGGAGGACGTCACCGAAGCCATCCGCACGGAACAGGCGGGGATGAACGCGTCGCGCGTGTCGGCGCTACCCTCCGTTCGCACCGCGCTGGTGGCCCTGCAGCAGGGCTTTCGCCGGCTGCCTGGGCTGGTAGCGGACGGACGCGACATGGGCACCGTGATCTTCCCCGATGCGCAGCTGAAGGTCTATCTGACGGCCAGCGCCGCCCAGCGCGCCGAGCGGCGCCATAAGCAATTGATTTCAAAGGGTATTTCGACTATAATTGACGGTCTTCGGCAAGACCTGGAAGCGCGCGATGCCCGGGATTCGTCCCGTGCGGTTGCGCCTCTCAAGCCCGCCGATGATGCCCTCTCGCTGGATAACTCGAGCCAATCGGTGGAAGAATCGGTGGCGCAGGTTCTTCAGTGGTGGGAAAGCAAGCAGCCGTTCGCGGGCCCTGCCTGAAAGCAGCTGCAAAGCAGTGGAACACGAAAGCTGACCGCTCTCGTGGGGTCGCCTGAAGGACCCATGGCCCATATCGCCCCTCTCGCGCGCCAGCGCCCAGGCGATGTGGAACGACAACCCAACCCGCGGCCCCAAACCGCAAAGAACCGCCGTCCCAGTCCTAGAAACAGCCGCTCGCGATTTTGCTTTGGCGGATGGAAACCTGTGCGACGTGCAAGGAAACTGAATGTCTGAATCTTTTGCCGACCTGTTCGAAGAATCGCTGCAACGCTCCGAAATGCGTGCAGGCGAAGTGATCACCGCCGAAGTGGTTCGTGTCGAACACAACCACGTCGTCGTCAATGCGGGCCTGAAGTCCGAGTCCTACATCCCCATCGACGAATTCAAGAACGACAAGGGCGAGATCGAAGTCCAGGCCGGCGACTTCGTGTCGGTGGCGATCGACGCCATCGAGAACGGCTACGGCGACACCATCCTGTCGCGCGACAAGGCCAAGCGCCTCGCGTCCTGGATGAGCCTCGAGAAGGCCCTGGAATCCGGCGAGTTCGTCACCGGCACTACCAGCGGCAAGGTCAAGGGCGGCCTCACGGTGCTGGTCAACGGCATCCGCGCCTTCCTGCCCGGCTCGCTGATCGATACGCGTCCGATCAAGGACCTGACGCCGTACGAAAACAAGACCATGGAATTCAAGGTCATCAAGCTGGACCGCAAGCGCAACAACGTGGTGCTGAGCCGCCGCGCCGTGGTCGAGGCTTCGATGGGCGAAGAGCGCGCCAAGCTGATGGAAACGCTGAAGGAAGGCTCCGTCGTGCGCGGCGTGGTCAAGAACATCACCGAGTATGGTGCGTTCGTGGACCTGGGCGGCATCGACGGCCTGCTGCACATCACTGACATGGCCTGGAGGCGCGTGCGCCATCCGAGCGAAGTGGTGCAGGCCGGCCAGGAGATCACGGCCAAGATCCTCAAGTTCGACACCGAGAAGAACCGCGTGTCCCTGGGTCTCAAGCAGATGGGCGACGACCCGTGGATGGGCGTGAACCGCCGTTACCCGCAAGGCACCCGCATGTTCGGCAAGGTCACGAACATCGCCGACTACGGCGCCTTTGTCGAACTCGAGCCCGGCATCGAAGGCCTGGTGCACGTCTCCGAGATGGACTGGACCAACAAGAACGTCGCACCGAGCAAGATCGTTTCGCTGGGTGACGAGGTCGAAGTCATGGTGCTCGAGATCGACGAGGACAAGCGCCGCATCAGCCTGGGCATGAAACAGTGCAAGGCCAACCCGTGGCAGGAATTCGCGCAGAACACCAAGCGCGGCGACCGCGTCAAGGGCCCGATCAAGTCGATCACCGACTTCGGCGTGTTCGTGGGTCTGGCCGCCGGCATCGATGGCCTGGTGCACCTCTCGGACCTGTCCTGGAACGAGCCCGGCGAGCAAGCCGTGCGCAACTACAAGAAGGGCCAGGAGGTCGAGGCGATCGTGCTGGCCGTGGACGTGGACCGCGAGCGCATCAGCCTGGGCATCAAGCAGCTGGACGCCGACCCGTTCACCACCTTCGTGTCGGTGCACGACAAGGGTTCCGCGGTAAGCGGCAAGGTGAGGAATGTGGACCCCAAGGGTGCCGAGATCGACCTGGGCCACGACATCGTGGGCTACCTGCGCGCCAGCGAAATCTCCCGCGACCGCGTGGAAGATGCCCGCAACGTGCTCAAGGAAGGCGACGAGGTCAATGCCGTGGTCGTTAACATCGACCGCAAGACGCGCAACATCCAGCTGTCGATCAAGGCCAAGGACATGGCCGACCAGCACGAGCAGATGTCCAACCTGTCGGCGCAATCCGCGCGTGAGAACGCCGGCACGACCAGCCTGGGCGCGCTGCTGCGGGCGAAGCTCGATAACACCGAGTCGAAGTAAACAAGCACAAGGACACGGTCAGGACGCCAGTCCTGCCCGTGTCCTCACCTTTGTTTCATGACACGATCTGATCTAGTCGAAGAACTTGCCGCCCGATTCGGGCAGCTCACGCATCGCGACGCGGAATACGCGGTCAAGACCATCCTCGACGCGATGAGCGAAGCATTGGTGCGGGGGCACCGCATCGAGATCCGCGGCTTCGGCAGCTTCTCGATCAACCGGCGCCCGCCGCGCATGGGGCGCAACCCGCGCAGCGGCGAGAGCGTCCACATCCCGGAAAAGCGCGTGCCGCATTTCAAGCCGGGCAAGGCCCTGCGCGAGGCCGTGGACAAGCGGACACGGGAGATGGAAGAAGTGGCCCGGGGCTAGCCTCTAGAATCCTCGGATTCGAGGACAGCGCAATGAAATACCTCATGTGGCTGCTCAAGGCAGCCATTTTTTTTACCCTGTTCGCCTTCGCGCTGAACAACCAGCAGGACGTCACGGTGCACTTCTTCTTCGGCACCCTGTGGCGCGCGCCGCTCGTGCTGGTGGTGCTCGCGGCCTTCGCCGTGGGGCTGGCGATCGGCGCGCTCGGCATGGTGCCGCGCTGGTGGAAGCACCGCGCGGCCGCGCGCCGCGCGGGGCAGGGCATGGCCATTCCGCAGCCGGCCGGCGAGCCGGGCCCGACTTCGCACCATGGACTTTGACCTCAGCTGGGTGTTGTGGGGGCTGCCCATCGCATTCGTGCTGGGCTGGCTGGCCTCGCGCCTGGACCTGCGGCAACTGCGGATCGAAAACCGGGCCGCGCCGAAGGCCTACTTCCGCGGCCTGAATTTCCTGCTGAACGAACAGCAGGACCAGGCGATCGATGCGTTCATCGAAGCCGTGCAGAACGATCCGGACACGTCGGAACTTCACTTCGCGCTCGGCAACCTGTTTCGCCGCCGCGGCGAATACGAACGCGCGGTGCGGGTGCACGAGCACCTGCTGTCGCGCGCCGACCTGAGCCGCGCCGACCGGCATCGCGCGCAGCACGCGCTGGCACTGGATTACCTGCGGGCCGGCCTGTTGGACCGAGCCGAGGAAGCCCTGCGCAAACTGGAAGGCACGGCGTTCGAGCCGCAGGCGCTGCTCGCGCTGCTGGCCCTCTACGAACGCTCGCGCGACTGGGCGCAGGCGTCCGTCGCGGCCAGGAAGCTGGAGACGTCGGGCCAGGGAAACTTCAGCGGCCGGCAGGCGCATTACCTGTGCGAGCAGGCGGCCAGCGCAGCGCCCGCGCAAGCCGAGCAGTTGCTGCGCGAGGCGATGAAGACGGCCCCGGACGCGCCTCGTCCAGCCATCGAGCTCGCCGCGCTGCAGCGGCGTGCGGGCAATGCGGATGCCGCCTTCGAGACACTCTCGCGGCTCGCGCAGGCCTCGCCGCCGGCCATCCCGCTGGTGGCCAACGCACTGACCGAGGCCGCCGTGGCAGCCGGCCGCCAGGCGCAGGCGGTCGGCATCCTGCGCGGCGGTTACGACTTGTCGCCATCGCTCGACGTTCTGGATGGCATCGTGGCGCTCGAGCCCGATCCGGCGGCGGCGCGGCACTGGTACGTGAAGCACCTGGAGCGCGAGCCCTCGCTGGTCGCCGCGTCCAGGTGGCTGGCCGACGAGAAACTGGAACACGAGCAGTTCCATGGCCTGGTGCAAGGCGCGCTGGAGCACGCGGCCAAGCCGCTGACGCGATATCGCTGCGCGGCGTGCGGCTTCGAGGCGAAGCAGCATTTCTGGCAATGCCCCGGCTGCCAGGCCTGGGACAGCTATCCCGCCCGCCGGGTCGAGGAGCTATGAGCCCCCCCGAAGCGGCCTGCGGCCGATGCCCCCTCGGGCTTCGCCCGCTCCCCCTCAAGGGGGCGCCACCAGCGGCCCGGCAAAGCCGGCTCCGCGGTGGCCAACGACTGGGCCGCTCGGGTGCGAGTGCCGTTGCCAAATGACGAGATATACAAAGATGAAAAATCCGACAAAGGCAGAACTCTCGCGAGCGCGCGTGCTCGTGGTCGGCGACGCCATGCTGGACCGCTACTGGTACGGCGCGGTGGACCGCATCTCGCCCGAAGCGCCGGTGCCCGTGGTGAAGGTGTCGCGGGAGGAAGAGCGCATCGGTGCAGCCGCCAACGTGGCCTACAACATCACCACGCTCGGCGCGCAGGCCAGCCTGCTCGGCGTGGTCGGCGACGACGAACCCGGGCGCCGCCTGGAGGCGATGCTGCGCGGCACCGGGATCGGCACGCACCTCAAGCTCGACCCCGGCCTGCGCACGACCGTCAAGCTGCGCGTCATCGGCCGGCACCAGCAGTTGCTGCGGATGGATTTCGAGAGCGAACCCGACCATGAAGCCCTCGCATCGCAAGCGCAGGCTTTCGCCGATCTGGCCCCGGTGCATGACGCCGTGCTGTTTTCCGATTACGGGAAGGGCGGACTCGCGCATATCGGAGCCATGATCGAGCAGGCTCGGGCCGATGCCAAGCCGGTGCTCATCGACCCCAAGGGCTCGGACTATTCGCGGTACGCGGGCGCCACCGTCATCACGCCCAACCGCAGCGAGCTGCAGCAGGTCGTGGGCGCGTGGCGCGGCGACAGCGAGCTGCGCGACAAGGCGCAGCAATTGCGGGAGTCGCTCTCGATCGACGCACTGCTGGTCACGCTGGGCGAGGACGGCATGACGATGTTCGACGCGCATGGCGAGGCGCACGTGCAGGCACAGGCACGCGAAGTGTTCGACGTCACCGGAGCCGGCGACACGGTGATCGCCACGCTCGCCGCCCTGATCGCGGCCGGCCTCAGCCCGCGCGACGCCATGCCGCTGGCGAACAAGGCCGCAGGCATCGTGGTCGGGAAGTTCGGCACGGCCACTGTTTCGTACGAGGAGCTGTTCGCATGACACGAGTCGTAGTCACGGGAGCTGCAGGATTTATCGGCAGCAACATCGTCAAAGGGCTGAACGCGCGCGGCATCGACGACATCATTGCCGTCGATGACCTCACGCAAGGCGACAAGTTCCGCAACCTCGCGGACCTGCGGATCGCCGATTACGTGGACGTCGACCTGTTCTACGACCTGTTCGCCGAGGGCTTCTTCGGCAAGGTGGAAGTCGTGTTCCACGAGGGCGCCTGCAGCGACACCATGGAAGCCGACGGCAAATACATGATGGACAACAACTACACGCTGTCGTGCGGGCTGTTCAATGCCTGCCAGGAGCGGGGCTCGCGCCTGTTGTACGCCTCGTCGGCGGCCGTGTACGGCGGCTCCGATACTTTCCGCGAGACGCCGGAGTTCGAGCATCCGCTGAACGTCTACGGTTATTCCAAGTTGTTGTTCGACCAGCGGATGCGCCGCGAGTGCGGCAAGGACTTCAAGCGCGTCAAGCGCCAGGTCGCCGGGTTCCGATACTTCAACGTGTACGGGCCGCGCGAGCAGCACAAGGGCCGGATGGCGAGCGTCGCGTTCCACCAGTTCGACCAGTTTCGCGCCGAAGGCAAGGTGAAGCTGTTCGGCGAGTACGGAGGCTGTGCCGCGGGCGAACAGAAGCGCGACTTCGTGTTCGTCGACGACGTGGTGGCGGTGAACCTGTGGTTCCTCGATCACCCGGACCGCTCGGGCATCTTCAACCTG
>JAGRPN010000025.1 GCA_019449555.1 Ramlibacter sp. | reverse complement strand
GTGTTCGACCGCAGGTACCGCGTGACCGCGACGCAGCCGCAGGCGGCACCCGCGCCCTCGCCACTCCTGCTCGATCCGGGCACCGCGGGGGCGCGATGAAAGCCCGCACCATTTCCCATGGCGTGTTCGAAACCACCCGGAATCTGCTGGCAATCCTGCTCACGGCTGCATTGTTCGCGCTCGTTCCTCTCTCCGCCGGCGCCGGCACGGCCGCGCCGCTCGCAGCCGATCCGGTGCTCGAAGAGCGGCTGATGACGCTGGCCGGCGAACTGCGCTGCCTCGTGTGCCAGAACCAGACGCTGGCGGAGTCGAACGCCGAACTGGCGGCAGACCTGAGGAACGAGATCCGCGAGCAGATGCGGCGCGGCGCGAGCGACAAGGACGTGGTCGACTACCTCGTCGCGCGCTACGGCGATTTCGTGCTGTACCGGCCGCCGCTGAAGGGCAGCACGCTGCTCCTGTGGTCCGGGCCGGGGCTGCTCCTGCTCGCGGGAATCGTTTTCCTGGCGCGCACGCTGTTGCGCCGCCGCCAGCGTGGTGTTCCGCTGCCGCTCAGCGCGCAGGCGCAGGCACGCGCCCGCGAACTGCTCGGGACAGGCAGTGTGGAGGATCCGACATGACGACATTCCTGATCATCGCCGTCGCGCTCGCATTGATCGCACCGCTGTTCATTGCCGTGCCGCTCCTGAAGCGCCCGCGCAGGGCGGGTACGAACGCATCGGCGCCCGAACTGAAGCTGTCGGTCTACCGCGATCAGCTGGTCGAGCTGGCCGAGGACAGGCGCGGCAACCGGCTCGGCGAAGATGAATACGTACAGGCGCGCGGTGAACTCGAGCACCGCGTGCTCGAGGAGATGCATGAAGGCGAAGCGCCGGCGACCGCGCCGACAGCGTGGGGCCACCGCGCGGCGGCGGTGGCGGCCATGGTTGCGGTGCCGCTGCTCGCCCTGCTGCTCTACCTCCCGCTCGGCAACCTCGCGGGCCTGCGCCCGCAGCAGGGCGACGACGCGCACGGCCTGGGGCAGCAGCAGATCGACGCGATGGTTGCGCGGCTGGCCACGCGCCTGGAGAAAAATCCGCAAGACGTCAAGGGCTGGGTCATGCTCGCGCGCGCGCAGGCCGTGCTGGGCCACTTCGAAGAGGCGAGCGCGGCTTACGCGAAGTCGGTGGAGCTGGTCCCGGATGACGCGCAGCTCCTGGCCGACTATGCGGACGCGCTGGCCATGGCGCAAGGCGCACGCCTGGCGGGCGAGCCCGAAAAACTGATCGAGCGCGCGCTGCGCGTGGATCCGAACAACGCGAAGGCGCTGTCGCTGGCCGGGACCGTCGCTTACGACAACAGGGACTTCGCGCTGGCCGTGAAATACTGGGAGCGCTTGCGCAGCTCGATCCCGGCCAATTCCGAATTCGCGGAATCGATCCAGCGCAGCATCGACGAAGCCAAGCGGCTGGCGCAGTCGGGCGGCGCCGTCCGCCCGGCCGGCGGTGCAGCCGCCACGGCCCGGGCGTCCGAGCCCAGGTGATCGCAACGGCAACAAGCGGCAGCATCATGTTCGTGCATCCTCAATTCGATCCGGTCGCGATCAGCCTGGGGCCGGTGGCGATCCGCTGGTACGGGCTGATGTACCTGCTCGGGTTTGCGCTGTTCCTCTGGCTGGGGCACATTCGCACGCGCCGCGCCGCCGCGCTATTGACCGGCGAAAAGCTCGAGACCCTGTTGTTCTACGGGGTGCTCGGGGTGGTGCTGGGGGGCCGGCTTGGCTACGTGCTGTTCTACAAGCCCGGCTACTACCTCGCCAATCCGCTCGAGATCCTGATGGTCTGGCACGGCGGCATGAGCTTCCACGGCGGCTTCCTGGGCGTGCTGGTCGCGGTGGCGGTGTTCGCGCGCAGGCAGCGCCGCAACTGGTTCGACGTCACTGACTTCGTGGCGCCGCTGATCCCGCTGGGCCTAGCGGCCGGGCGCCTCGGCAATTTCATCAACGCCGAACTGCCCGGACGGGTGACGGACGTGCCATGGGCCATGGTGTTTCCCAATGTGGACCTGCAGCCGCGGCATCCGTCGCAACTGTACCAATTCGGGCTGGAAGGACTGGCGCTGTTCGCACTGCTGTGGTGGTTCTCCTCGACACCGCGCCCGCGTGGGGCCGTCTCCGCCGCATTCCTGATCGGGTACGGCGTGCTGCGCTTCCTCGCCGAATTCGCGCGGCAGCCCGACGACTTCCTGGGCCTGCTCGCATTGCGCCTGAGCATGGGGCAGTGGCTGTCGATGCCGATGGTCGTTGCCGGCCTGGTGCTGCTGGCGTGGGCGTACCGCGGCCGCCGGGAGGCCGTGCCGGCATGAACGGATGCAGCGCCATGGGACTGTCATGAATACCGAACTGCCCGATTACGGAATGTGGTGGCTCGTCGCGATCAATTCGGCTCTGTTCATCGTGTTCGCCTTTCAGCCTCGGTGATGAATACCGCAGCTACCTCGAACGCACGCCGGCATTTTTGCCAGGTAAGCGCAACGCGGGCGCAGCCCGACGCGCGACATTTTTTCGATAGGAGAACGATATGAGCAAATCCGCAACCATGAAGTCCGACGGCTCGGTTCCAGCAGCAAGCCGGAAAAAGGCCAGATCGGGCCTGACCGGCAAGACAAAAATCGCCATCGCGGCAGGCGCGGTGGTCGTCGCCGTCGCCGGCCTGATCATCGTCGCCCAACCGGGAACCGCCACCAGCACGCCCGCGGCCGCCGAATCGGCGGCTGGCAGCGCGGGCTCCGACGGTTACCTGGCCGCTGTCCGGAAGAAGTACGACTTCGGCACGATCTCAATGGCGCGCGGAAAGGTCACTTACCGGTACCCGATCAGGAACGTGGGCACCGACCCGCTGGAGGTCCGCAAGCTGTACACGTCGTGCATGTGCACCACGGCGGCGCTGGTGAAGAACGGCAAGGTCTCCGAGGCCTACGGCATGCCGGGCCACACGCCGATCCCGAGCATCAACATCCCGATCGCCCCGCAGGAGCAGGCCTATGTGGAGGTCGTGTTCGATCCGGCCGCCCACGGCCCCGCCGGCGTCGGGCCGATCGAACGCGTGGTCACCGTTGAGAACAGCGCCGGCCAGCCGCTCGAACTCGCATTTTCAGCCGTCGTCACCCCCTGATCGCCATGACCAAGAAGCTCTCTTTCCTCGTCGCCGGTACCCTGCTCCTGTTCGGGTTGGTGATTTTCTTCCGGGCGGAGAACATCGGCACCACGGCCCTGTGGAACCTGAGCGATGGCGGCAAATGGCTGCTTCCGCTCATCGGGGTGGCAGCCCTCATCGACAGCATCAATCCGTGCGCGTTCTCGATCCTTCTGCTGACCATCGCGTTCCTGCTGAGCATCGGCAAGCTCAGGTCCAGCGTGCTGGCCATCGGCAGCGCCTACATCCTCGGTATCTTCCTCGTGTACCTGGTGATCGGGCTCGGCCTGCTGCAGACGCTGCATCTGTTCGACACGCCGCACTTCATGGCCAAGGTCGGCGCGTCGCTGCTGATCGTGCTCGGCTTGATCAACGTCACCAAGGAGTTCTTCCCGGCGTTCCCGGTGCGGCTCGCCATTCCACAGGCCGCGCACCGGAAGATCGCGGTGCTGATGGAGAAGGCCTCCGTGCCCACCGCGGTGGTGCTGGGCGGGCTGGTCGGCCTGTGTGAATTCCCCTGCACCGGCGGGCCCTACCTGATGGTGCTCGGCTTGTTGCACGACCACGCCACCTACTACACCGGGGCCGCCTACCTCACGCTGTACAACGTGATCTTCGTCCTGCCGCTGGTGCTGATCCTGCTGATCGCCAGCGACAATTCCCTGCTCGCCAAGGTGCAGGCGTGGCAGCAAGGCGAACGGGCAGTGATGCGCTGGGGCGGGGGTGCGGCCATGATCGCGCTCGGCGCGCTCATCTTCGCGATCTAGGGGCCCCAGCCATGAGCACGATCCTCGTCACCCTGGCTTCGGTGTTCGCCATCGCCGGCGCCACGTGGGCCGCAAGACGGCTGCTGGGCCTGCCGGTCTGCCCCATCTGCCTGGGGGTCGGAGGCACGTGGCTGTGGATGCTGGTCGCCCGCGAACTCGGCTACGCGATCGACGCCACCATGCTCGCGGTCCTGCTGGGCGCCTCGGTTGCCGGCATCGCCTACCTGATCGAGAAGCGCCTGCCGCACGGTCGCTCGGCGCTGCTGTGGAAGACGCTGTTCATCCCATCGGGGGCCATGGCGGCCTACGCGCTCGTTGCGCAACTCTGGCCCGTGGTCGCAGTCGCGAGCGTGGTCCTCGTTCTCCTGGCCGCATTCTTCCTCTTCGCACCCGCGGGTGCGCAGGCGCCAAGCCGCGACGTCGAAGAGCTGACGGCCAGGATGAAAAACTGTTGTTGAAAGCGGCGCACCCGGCTTTTTGCCTGGAGGGAAGGGAACGATATGGACATGTCACAAGATCTGGTCGCCGGCGATGTGCGGGCCTCCGGGGCCGGCGCGCGGCTGGCGCGCTACCTGCCACTGCTCGTCTTCTTCGTCATCGCGGTGTTCCTGGGCATCGGGCTCACGATGAACCCGAAGGACATCCCGTCGCCGCTGATCGGCAAGCCGGTTCCGCAATTCACGCTGCCGCCGGTGAAGGGCCGCACGATGGGACTGGCCACGGCCGACCTGCGCGGGCAGGTGTCGATCGTCAACGTATTCGCCTCGTGGTGCGTCGCCTGCCGCGAGGAACACCCGATCCTGATGGACCTCAGCAAGCAGGGCATCCTGCCTATCCACGGCTTGAACTACAAGGACAAGCCCGACGATGCACAGGCGTGGCTCGATCAATTGGGGGATCCCTATACGCGCACCGGCGCCGATATTTCAGGGCGGGTGGCGATCGATTGGGGCGTGTACGGAGTGCCCGAAACCTTCATCGTGGACCGCGAGGGCCGGATCGCCTACAAGCACATCGGGCCGATGACGGCCGAGGTGCTGCGCGACAAGATCATGCCGGTGATCACGAAACTGCAGCAGTGAGCCTCGTGTAGCCCATGACTGAATTGACGTCCATCGCGCTGCTGACGGCCTTCGCCGCGGGAATCATCTCGTTCCTGTCGCCTTGCGTGCTGCCGCTGGTTCCTGGCTACATCTCGTACGTGGCCGGCGATTCGCTTTCGCACCGGCATCACCACCCGTACGAACGCTCGCAGCGCTTCGCGACATTCGCTTTGAGCCTGTTCTTCGTGGCCGGGTTCTCCACGGTGTTCATCGCACTGGGGGCCGGCGCGACGGCGCTCGGCCAGTTGCTGCAGCGTTACCGGTACGAGACGAACATCGCGGGCGGCATCATCGTGATCGTCTTCGGCTTGTTCATGATCGGAATGCTCAAGTTGCCGTGGCTGCAGCGCGACCTGCGTTACCACGGCAACATCAAGGGCGCGCGGCCGCTCGGCGCGTACCTCATCGGGCTGGCGTTCGCGTTCGGCTGGAGCCCCTGTATCGGGCCGGTGCTGGGCGTGATCCTGACCATGAGCGCGGCGGCCCTGACGGTGTCCAGCGGCATCGGCTTGCTCGGCGCTTATTCGCTCGGGCTCGGTATCCCGTTCCTTGCCACGGCGCTATTCACCGGCCTGATGCTCAGGCGGCTGAAGGGGATGCGGCGCTTCGGCCGGTGGTTGCAAATCGGCGCGGGCGTGGGGATGATCTTCATGGGCGTGGCGATGATCACGGGATGGCTGTCGACCTTTGCCTTCTGGCTGCTCAAGACCTTTCCCGTGTTCGCGCGGATCGGATGACCGAATGGAACAATGGAGCTGGACATGATGTGGGGCTTTGACGGGTTCGGGTTCGGAGGCTTAGGGATGGGTATCGGCATGCTGCTGTTCTGGGGCGTGATCATCGCCGGCATCGTCCTGCTGGTGCGCGGGGTCGGCAAGTCGTGGGGATCCGGCGGGGGCGAACGCGACAAGAGCGCGCTGGACATCCTGCGCGAGCGCTACGCCCGGGGCGAGATCGACAAGACCGAGTTCGAGCGCAAGCGCGAGGACCTCGGGAAGAGCAAGTGATGGACCGCGGGAGCGACAGCATGAACGTAAACACAGCCAAGGCATTGGTCGCCGGCGCCGGTGCCTCACTGGTGCTGCTGGCCCTGTATTTCGGGTCGCTGACCCTGCTTTCGGGCTGGAGCTTCACCCTCGAGCAGTTCTTCACGTATCCGTATTTCATCCTTGCGCTGGCCGCGGGATTCGGCATCCAGGTGGCGCTGTTCGTGCACTTGAAAGCGCTGGTGCAGGGCGCGCGCAAGCAGGGCGTCGTGCTCGCCACCTCGGGCGCGACCTCCACCGCCGCGATGGTGTCGTGCTGCACGCACTACCTGGCCAACCTCGCGCCGATCATCGGCGCCGCGGGCCTGGTGACTTTCGCGATGCAGTACCAGGTCGAGCTGGTCTGGGTCGGGCTGGCGTTCAACGCCGCCGGGATCGCCTATATCGCGTCGAAAGTAATTCAAGCAACCAAGGAGCATGCCAAGTGCCTAGCCGTATCCTGAAACCATTCCTCCTCGCCGCGCTCGCCATCGGCGCGGCGGTGCTGTACGGACCGGGCGCCGCCGCGGCCGAACTGCCCGAGCAGACCAGCCAGGCGAACGGCGTCAGCGTGAGCGTGAAGCCCACCGACGTCTCCCCCGCCGCGAAAACCTGGTCGTTCCAGGTTGCGCTGAACACGCACACCGGCGACCTCTCCGACGACCTGACGCGCACGGCGAGGCTCGTGGACGGCGCCGGCAAGGAGCAGACGGCCGTGGGCTGGGAAGGCGCTCCGGCCGGTGGTCACCACCGCAGCGGTGTGCTGAAATTCAAGGCGCTCTCGCCGCGCCCGGAAGCGCTCGAGTTGCGCATGGTGCGCCCAGGGGAAACGGCGCCGCGCACGTTCCGCTGGACCTTGAAATAATGCGCGGCGATTCGCCAGCCAACTGCAGCTCCATTCCATTTGAGAAAGGTCAACCGCCGGTGCTGCAAAGTCGTTTTCAATCGGATGGCAAGAAAATCCCCTATGACGTGATGCTCGTCGCCAAGGACGGCAGCGCGACCGTGTACCAGAAATACGAAGGAAACAACCTGTGAAAACTCTGCGAAATATCCTCATTGCCGGCGCCGCCATTGCCGCCTCGGCGTTCGTGCTGCCCATACAGGCGCAAAGCGCATCGGCCCCGGCCAAGGCCACGGCGTCGGCCAAGGCCGACAAGACGGAGGGCGAAGTGCGCAAGATCGACAAGGAAAACAAGCGCATCACGCTCAAGCACGGCGAGATCAAGAACCTGGACATGCCCGCCATGACCATGGTGTTCCAGGCGGCCGATCCCGCCATGCTCGACAAGGTCAAGGTGGGCGACAAGGTGCGCTTCGTTGCCGCCAACCCCGGCGGCAAGCTCACCGTGACCGAGATCCAGCCGATCCAGTAGCAGCCGCTCCATGCAAAAAAAGCCGGCCGCGCGCCGGCTTTTTTCATGATCCCGGGCTCGTCGGCCCGGCCCGGCGGGGGATGCCTGACCCATTTGTAATTTTCCGGTCAGCATGACGTTGGGCTGACCACCTTACATTGCAGACGTGGTGCACAGGTTGCATCCGACTGGTCCTGCACCGGAACAACACCCATTACTACGACGCTGGCCGAACTGCTGGCAAAGACCCGGCGCACGCGCGAGGCCCGGGACGCCGTTCCTCCGAGGCGGACAGGTTTAGGATCATTCATCGAAAACGACACGGTTCAAGCCGGCGCACAAGGCGAGAAAACATGGATACAGCACTCATAGCCTTATTGGTCATCGTCGCACTGCTGGGTTTGTCCGCGGTCGCGATTTTCAACAAGCTGGTCACACTCAGGAATAGATACAAGAACGCCTTCGCGCAGATAGAAGTGCAGTTGAAGCGGCGTTACGACCTGATCCCGAATCTGGTCGAGACCGCGAAGGGCTACATCAAGCACGAACGCCAGACCCTGGAATCCGTGATCGCGGCGCGCAATGAAGCGTCCAGCATGCTGTCCAGCGCCGCGGCGGTCCCGGGCGATGCTGCGGCGATGAAGGGCCTGGTCGGCGCCGAAGGCAAGCTGTCCGGGGCCTTGATGAACATGAGAATGGTGATGGAAGCCTATCCCGATCTCAAGGCCATCCAGTACATGTTGCAGCTAAGCGTGGAACTGACGGCCACCGAGAAGAAGGTTTCCTTCGCCCGGCAGGCATTCAATGACCAGGTGATGGCCTATAACACCTACAAGCAGTCGTTCCCGCCGATCTTGCTTGCCCCGATGTTCGGCCATCCCCAGGATGCGGCTTTGCTGGAATTCGAAGACAGCGCAGCCATCCAGGCCGCGCCCAAGGTCTCATTCTGATCGCAGTGTTCTTGCCCCTGGCGTTCAGCCGATGAACTTCTTCGAATCGCAGGACCGTGTTCGCAAGAACACGACTTTGCTTGTCGGGCTGTTTATCCTCGCCGTGCTTGCCCTGATCGTCATGACCAACCTGTTGGTCATGGTCGTGTTTGGTCTTATCGACACTCAGCAGGTGCGTGACGGCGGCACATTGATCCGGAGAATGGATTGGCGCACTTTTGCCGCTGTAGGCGCCGGTGTCGGCGTCGTGGTGCTCGCGGGGAGTCTTTACAAGATCATGGCCTTGTCCGCGGGCGGCAAGGTCGTCGCGGAATCGCTGGGCGGCCAATTGGTTCCACGCAATACGCCGGATCTCAAGCAACGCAAACTGTTGAACGTGGTGGAGGAAATGGCCATTGCTTCCGGCACGCCGGCGCCGCCCGTCTATCTGCTTGCGGCTGAACCGGGCATCAACGCCTTTGCGGCGGGATTCTCGCCGCGCGATGCGGTCATCGCAGTCACCCAGGGCGCGATCGATCACTTGAGCAGGGAGCAGCTGCAAGGCGTGATTGCCCATGAGTTCAGCCACATGTTCAATGGCGATATGCGGCTCAACATCCGCCTGATCGGCGCGCTGAACGGCATCCTGATCCTGGGCATCCTTGGCTATTACCTGCTGTATTCGACGTCATTTTCGGGTCGCCGGCGCAGCAATGACAAAGGCGCGGGCGCCATCATGGCGCTCGGGGTCGGGCTGATGGCCATCGGTTTTGCAGGCACGTTCTTCGGCGCCCTCATCAAAGCCTCGGTGAGCCGGCAACGCGAATACCTGGCAGATGCCTCGGCGGTTCAGTTCACGCGCAATCCGAACGGGATCGCGGGCGCATTGAAGAGGATCGGGGGACTGGAGTCCGGTTCCAAAGTGGAGCATCCCGGTGCGTCGGAAGTCAGCCACGCCTTTTTTGCCCAGGGCATTTCGGGTTTCATGCAGATGCTGTCGGCCACGCATCCGCCGCTGGCAAAGCGCATCCTGCGCCTTGATCCTCAGTGGGATGGCAAATTCGAATTCTCCGACCGGTCCGACACTGCGCAGGATGGGGGGCCGGCCGGTGAAGCAAATGCCATGTCGCGCCAGGCAGTCACCGACAAGGTCGCCGTGGTCGCAGCTGGCGCAGCGGTTGCCGATGTCCTGGCTGCCCTAGATCAAATGGGCAACCCGAAATCGGAAGCGGTCGATCACGCCCGCTCGCTGCTATCGCAGTTGCCCGTGGTCATCGGCGAGGCGGCGCGGGAGCCCTATGGTGCCCGGGCGATCATCTATTCCATGGTGGTTAACAAGGACGAGGAGGTGCGCGCCAGACAGTTGAAGCAGTTGCACGATCATGCCGATCCGGATGTCTACACATTGACACTCACGTTGCTGCCGCGGATGGATGGTCTGGATATCAAGTTCCGTCTGCCGGTCATCGATATCGCCATGCCCGCGCTGAAGCAGTTGTCGCTCAGCCAGTACCAGACATTCAGGGGAAATCTGGTCGCGTTGATCGAGATGGACTCCAGGACCGACCTGCTGGAGTGGTGCTTGCAAAAGATCCTGTTCAGGCACCTGGACGAGCAGTTCCTCAAGTTGGCGCCCACCCAAGCGCGCTATTCCGATCCCGCGCAGCTCGAGAAGGAGGTTGAACTCGTCCTATCGGTGATGGCCCATGCCGGCGCTCAGAGTCAAAGCGCCATGGACGAAGCATTTGGCGCGGCAGCGCAAGCGCTGGAGGCAAGCGGGCTGGCACTGCTGCCGGCAAATCAGATCAGGGTCGAGGACCTGGACACGGCCCTGGGAAAATTGCATGCATTGAAACCGTTGGCGAAAGCCCGGCTGCTGAAGGCCTGTGTGGCCAGCGTCGAGCAGGATCGGAAAGTATCACCGGCTGAAGTCGAGTTATTGCGCGCCTTTGCGAGTGCCCTGGATTGCCCTATGCCGCCGGCGATACCGTGAACGACCGGCGACAGGTGCTGCCACCGCCACCACGCTGGCAAGGCATGTGACATCCGCATGCAAATCGGCTTGACCTTCCCATGATGGCAAGGTCTATCTTGAATCGAACGATGGGTACGGCCCGTACCGGTCGATGACAAGGAGCTGAAATGAACACGACACATCATGAACATGCCACCGCCACGCCCCGCGCGTCCGCAATGAGCCGGCCAGTGAAGATCGGGCTGCTGATGGTTGCGGTCATAGCTGGCTTCTTCCTGGCGCGCGAGCACTGGGACCATCTTGCCGGCAGTTGGGTGTTCCTGCTGCTGCTGGCCTGCCCGCTGATGCACCTGTTCCACGGTCACGGCGGGCACGGTCAGCATGGCAAACCGCTCGACAAACCTGATTCTGGCAAGGAGTGAACATGGACATGCCCTCACGCCACGACCATGCCGGTCATGCGCATCACGACCATCAGGCGCCGCCGAGCTCGCCAGACGGACTGAAGGACCCGGTTTGCGGCATGGATGTCACCGAGTCGTCGCCGCACCACCTGGAGCATGCAGGACGGCAGTACTATTTCTGCAGCGCGAAATGCCGGGACAAATTTGCCGCCGCGCCCGACAGCTTCACCGGCTCCGGCCGGCCTGCCGCGCCCGCCGAGCCCGCGCCGCCCCAGTCCGCTGCCGGCACGGTTTACACCTGCCCCATGCACCCCGAAATCCGGCAAGACCATCCGGGCAATTGCCCCAAGTGCGGGATGGCCCTGGAACCGGAGCTGCCCGCGCTGGAAGAAGAGGAAAACCCGGAACTGGTCGACTTCCAGCGCCGCTTCTGGTGGACGTTGCCGTTCACCGTCGTGGTGACCGTGCTGGCGATGGCTGGCCATCGACTGGCTTGGTTCGAAGCCGGCACGCAGAACTGGCTCGAGTTCGTTTTGACAGTGCCGGTGGCTCTTTGGGCTGGGTGGGTGTTCTACGTACGCGGTGTGAAGTCCGTGATCAACCGCAGTCCGAACATGTGGACGCTGATCGGCCTGGGTACCAGCGTGGCCTTCCTCTACAGCGTCGTGGCCACGGTCGCACCCGAAGTGTTCCCCGCGAGTTTCGTGATCGACGGTCGCGTGGCGGTGTACTTCGAAGCGGCCGCGGTGATCATCTCGCTGACCCTGTTCGGCCAGATCCTCGAACTGAAGGCGCGCTCCCAGACGTCGGCGGCGATCAGGTCGCTGCTTGGCCTGGCCCCCAAGACGGCGCGCCGCATCGCTGCGGACGGCACGGAACAAGACGTGCCGCTGACCCACGTTCACGTGGGCGACCTGCTGCGAGTGCGCCCGGGCGAAAAGGTGCCGGTGGACGGCGTCGTCGTCGAAGGCAGCAGCGCGCTGGACGAGTCCATGCTCACTGGTGAACCGATGCCGGTCACGAAACGCGCCGGCGACAAGCTGATCGGCGCAACCATGAATACCTCGGGCGCGCTGGTGATGCGTTCGGAACACGTGGGATCGGCCACGGTGCTGGCGCAGATCGTGCAGATGGTGGCGCAGGCGCAGCGCTCGCGCGCGCCGATGCAGCGCATGACCGACGTGGTGGCGGGCTACTTCGTCGTCACGGTGGTCACCATTGCGCTGCTGACGTTCTTCACGTGGGGCGTCTTCGGGCCGCAGCCGAGCTGGGTCTACGGGCTGATCAACGCGGTGGCGGTGCTGATCATCGCCTGCCCCTGCGCGCTGGGCCTGGCCACGCCGATGTCGATCATGGTCGCCACCGGCCGCGGTGCGACGCAGGGCGTGCTGTTCCGCGACGCCGCGGCAATCGAGAACCTGCGCAAGATCGACACGCTGATCGTGGACAAGACCGGCACGCTGACCGAAGGCCGCCCGGCGTTCGAGCAAGCGGTGGCGGGCCCGGGCTTCGACGCCAACGAGGTGCTGCGCCTGGCTGCGAGCCTGGACCAGGGCAGCGAGCATCCGTTGGCCGCCGCCATCGTCGCGGCAGCCCGCGGGCAGGGGCTGATCCTCTCCAAGCCCGAGCAATTCGATTCCGAATCCGGAATCGGTGTGCGCGGCAGCGTGGATGGCAAGGCGCTGGCGCTGGGGAACACCGCGCTGATGGACCAGCTCGGCGTCGAGGTCGCCCCACTGGCCCAGGCCGCCGAGGACATGCGCAGGCAAGGTGCCAGCGTGATGCACCTTGCGGTCGATGGACGGCTGGCCGGCCTGCTCGCCGTGTCCGATCCGGTCAAGGCCACGACGCTTGACGCTCTCGCGGCGCTGCGGAAATCGGGCTTGCGCATCGTCATGGCCACCGGCGACGGGCTGACCACGGCAAGCGCCGTCGGCAAGCGCCTGGGCATCGACGAGGTGCATGGCGAGGTGAAGCCCGCTGACAAGCTGAAGCTGGTCGAGCGGCTGCAGTCCGAGGGCCGGGTCGTGGCGATGGCGGGCGACGGCATCAACGACGCCCCCGCGCTGGCGCGTGCCGACGTCGGAATCGCTATGGGCACCGGCACGGACGTGGCGATGAACAGCGCGCAGCTCACACTGGTCAAGGGTGATTTGCGTGCGATCGCCGCGGCGCGCGCGCTCTCCGTTGCGACGGTCGCGAACATGAAGCAGAACCTCGGTTTCGCGTTCATTTACAACGCGCTTGGCGTGCCGCTGGCCGCCGGCGTGCTGTTCCCGTTCACCGGCTTGCTGCTGTCGCCGCTGATCGCTGCGCTGGCGATGAGCCTCAGCTCGGTATCGGTGATCACCAACGCCCTGCGCCTGCGCAACGCGAAGCTTGCAAACGCGACCGTGAGAGCCGACCCGCAGTCCTGACCATGCCATGAGTCAGCGATTTTTCCGGCCAGGGGACGCAGGAGATGAATCATGGGACATCATGCCCAAAGCGAGCGAACAACATGGGCGACAGAAGCCGCGACGAGAGCGGCAAGAGCGATCTCACAGCACAGTAGGAGAATCTCATGTTGAACATGAAGGTTGTTTCCTGGGCACTCGCAACAACGAGCTTGGTCTCATTCCTGGTCTGCGTGGCTTATGGGCTCGCGGTGCCGGAGAGCTTGCATATGCACGAATTCCTCGAGCAGGTGCTGCCGGGATTCGAATGGCTCACTTGGCAAAGCTTCTTCGTCGGGCTGATTGAAAGCTTTCTGTACGGCGCTTACGCCGGGATCGTGTACGTCCCGATCTACAACTTTTTCAAGAGGCGCTGGGATACGCCCTGACCGATGAAGTCATGGCAAGGCCGCAGACATGTGCCACCTGATCCTCTTTCTTCCGATCGTCGCGCTGCCTCTGCTTTGGCTGTTGCCCCTCGGCCTTTCCGTTCCCCTCTACGCCGTCGCGGTCGTGCTGGCCCTTTGCGCCTACTGGATGGCGATCACAGCCATGCGTGCGCCGGGTCACGACCGGAGCCGAGGCACTGCTGCATGCCACGGGAACGGTACGGTCCGTAGACCGACGGCTGGCCGCGATCAGCCTGGAAGGAGAGCTCTGGTTCGCTGAGCCGCCGGCCGATGTGCTCAAGATAGGCGATTGCGTCGAGGTGATCGGGATGGAAGGACTGCGGCTCAAAGTCAAAAAGGTCGCCGGCCCATGGCAAGCCGTGTAGCCGGCGCGAATTGACGGCGCCGGCAGGGTCCCGCCCGCCTTCACACCGCATACCGGGCTGGGGGCGTCATGTGTTCATTCGGCTGCCGCACGCTCCCGCCGCGCCGGCCCCGCGATGCTCGCCGCGCCGGCACCACACGCAGGTGCACTCGACATGATCGCAACTCTCATCCCGGCGCCGGGAGGTGTAACGGCTGCGTGCCCATGGCAACAGCAACTGTTTGACCGGCCATGGCTGGTAGAGCTTGCGCAGAACGTGGTGCGCATCCCAGTGTTGCGACTGGTTTCTCCGGAGGATCCAGCGATAGCCCCGGTTGCCCAGCAGCCCGAACAGTGCCCGATTGACCATGGAACTCCCCATCGCTGGTTCCAGCTCCCGCCGCCAAAGAGCTTCATAGCTGCTGCCCTCGAGCAGGCTGCGCGCCGCCAGCACACCGGAGAGAATCGCATAGCGCATGCCGAATCCCCACAGGAAGTCCTGGAAACCGGCCTCTTCTCCCACCACTGGATGCATGCCCGTCAGCGCCCTTGCCGGGATATGGAAGTTGCCCACACCTCCATTGGCGATCGGATTGACCATCACCAAGCCTGTCAGACGCTCGAATGCCGCGACGGTGCGCTGGACATACAGGTGTGCCTGTCCGAAATCCGCGAACATGCAACTCTTTACGGTTCCACGGCCAGCCATGATCAGCAGATATGCATAGCCCTGCGGCGCAAGTCGATCGTCGAAAATCGCCCAGAAGCCGTCCTGCAGCGACGTTTCGAAGTGGTAGCCCACGGCGATCGCGTCCGGCGCCTTAGGACCCGCGGCCAGAATCCCGGGACCGTCCAGCCGGTCCAGGCGGCTGTTGAAACGCACCTCGACTCCCAGCGCACGTGCCTGCTGCAGCATTGCCGTGTCCAGCGTTCCCGGGCCTGGCCCCCGCTCCACCAGGTAGAAGAGCGTCTTGGTGCCGGCGACCGCGTAGCGCTCGCCCCAGGCATCGAAGACGTAGCCACGGCTCAGGGGCAAAGTGTTGAATTCGCTGGTCATGCCCAACGCGCGCAGCCAGTCGAGCACGTCATGGCCGTCACTCCAGTTTTCCAGCCCCTGAAAGTCTCCGTCGAAACGATGCCCGACTTCGCCGTGCAGTTCATGAACCAGCACCCTTCGGCCAGCCCGGGCCAAAGTGATGGCGGCGGCGAGTCCCGCCGGGCCCGCACCGCCGATCTGGATAAGCTCGCTTCGCATCGGCACGCTCAGTGGCTGAGAAACTGGAATGGGCGATGCCATCCGGTCTTCAAGTGCGAGGCCAGGGGGCGAATGTCGTTTCATGAACTGAAGTCCTCCGGCGAAATGCATGCACCACGGGTTTCGAAGGCGGGAACGCTTGCGGCAGCCGATGTAGTCACCGATACCTTACAAACTAAAGGGTGCCGCTGTCCGGCGAATGACCCGCGCATTACATCCAGGTAATTGGCGCGCGTCCTGCCTTGCACGGTTCGCGGCCGCCCACTCGAACGCGGCCACCCGGCGGATCCAGTTGACCTTGTCCCTATGGCAGGGTCTACCTTACGTGCAGCCATGACAACATGAATGGAGTCATCCTCATGAAGAGCCGCGAGGCGAAGTCCATGGAGCTTGGCATCGCCGTGCTCCATCTGTTCGAGCGCGCGATGGTCGAAGGACGCCCGTCAACCGCCGAGCACTTGATGCGAGCGTTGGAGGAACTCGCAAGCTCGGATCCCGCGTGCAAGGGGCTGGTCGAGTGCGCTTACCTGGGCATTCCATTCGACGGTGCCGACAGTTCGCGCGAGCGGGGGTGCACTGCGAAGCGCCCGGCCGATCGCTGAGGTTTCCGCCAGCTTGCAAGCGTCGGATCGTGAAAAGAGGAAAGTAACGCAGCATGTCAACGCGGACGGCTGTCGCAGTGCGCGACAAATATGCCTCGCCCTGACATTCGCCGCTTACATGGCGGCGTTGCAATAGACCCAGTTGCAAGGGGTTCCTTCCAACCGACCGATCGACAGCAGCGTCGGCCTGATTTAACGACCATTGACAGGACCCATCATGAAATCGACTTCCAAGATCATCATCGCCGTTGCCGCCACATTGTCACTCGCCATAGGCAGCGCCGTGCTTGCCCAACCAGGCGGCTTCGGCCCGGGCTACGGCCACATGGGCTACGGCATGGGCCCCGGCGGCTACGGCATGGGCTCGGGTAGCGGGCACATGGGCGGCTACGGTGGTGGCTACGGCATGGGGCCGCAGGCCATGTTCAACGCCTACTCGGGCAACGCGGATGAGGGTCTTGCGGCCCTGAAGTCGGAGTTGGGCATCACCGCCAAGCAGGATTCCGCATGGCAGGCTTTTACCAGGAACGCCAAGCAGCAAAACGAAAACAGGCAGGCGTGGTTCGCCAAAATGCATCAAGCACGCAGTGCAGGCTCGGCGCCGGAACTGCTTGCGCAGCAAACGGAGTTCATGAAGCAGCGCCAGGCTGAAATGGAAGCCAACGCTTCCGCCCTGAAAGATCTCTATGCGACGCTCACGCCGGAACAGAAGGCGATCGCCGACCAGCGCTTCGGCGGGTTCGGCCCGCAATACGGTGCAGGCTATGGCCGCGGCCATCACGGCGGCCCGGGCGCAGCTTCGCGTTGAGGGAACACGGGTGAGATGGCTTTGCCACCTCACCCTCGCGATTTGCTCATTAACTAACCCTACTGGAGCTGAACATGATGTGGGGATACGACGGATTCGGATATGGAGGTGGCGGGATGGGTATCGGCATGCTGCTGTTCTGGGGCTTGATCATCTTTGGCGTCGCGATGCTGGCGCGCGGGTTCGGTGGATCTTCCAGTTCCGGCGCGGGCGTACCGACCGTACGCGACAAGACGCCCCTGGACATTCTCGGCGAGCGCTATGCCAGGGGTGAGATCGACGAGGCCGAATTCGCCCAAAAGCGCAGCGATCTGGGAGCGTAGGCGTGCGGTAGGCGCTGCCGGCCGGTGTCCGCTGCCGGCCGGTGTCCGTGAAAAAGGGTCAACTTCATAGCAAGGATTACAAGGACGTAATCATCGCGTCAGGTTGCCGCTGGGTAGGTGCGTACATCATCCCTCTATTGAATATCTCACAGCCGGAGTATTGAGCTATGAAATTGCGCACAATGCCCGTCGCCATTCTGTTGACTCTGCTTGTCCTGGTCCTGGCCGCCTATGGGTGGCCGGGTATCCGGACCGCAAGCGCAGCGTCGACCAACCAGGGCCTGCCGGTCCTGTCAAAGAACGCCTTTGGCTTCATGGACTTGCGTGTCGAACAACTTGCCGCGAGCATGTCGAGCAAGAATTTCACCCTGGTCAACGTGCATGTTCCGGATCAAGGGAGTTTGCCCAATACAGATGTGTCCATTCCTTTTGATCAGATCAAAGGCAGCCTGGACAAACTGCCTGGCAAGGATGCGCCCATCGTGGTTTATTGCCGCAGCGGCGGCATGAGCGTCCAGGTCGCGGCGACGCTGGCTGCCGCGGGGTACACGAAAATTTATGAGTTGAAAGGCGGCTTCAATGCCTGGAAAGCCGCGGGACACGATCTATTGAACAAGTAGCGTTCGTTGCGGCGGTAAGCCCCGAAGCCGGAGCTGGGCATCAATTACATCCGCATGCAAAGGGCCCTTGACCCTCCCATCATGGGAAGGCCTATCTTGAAATTGACCGATGGGTGCGGCCCGCACCGACCGGTCACAAGGAGGCTGAAATGAGCGCGACACATCATGAACAGGCCCGGGCTTCGTCCCGCGCGTCCGCTATGGGGCGGCCACTGCACATCGGCCTGGCCCTGATGGTTGCCGCCATCGTTGGCTTCGTCCTGCTGCGCGAGCACTGGGACCATGTTGCCGGCAATTGGGTGTTCCTGCTGCTGCTCCCGCTGATGCACCTGTTACATGGTCACGGCGGGCACGGTGGCCATGGCAAGCCGGTCGACAAGCCCGCTTCGGGCAAGGAGTGAACATGGACATGCCATTACGCCGCGCTGTTTCGGCTTGCTTGCCGGTCAGCCCGCGTTCGCGGTCCTCAGCGCATCATCGACCAGCGTCTTCAATTGCTCGTACCCGAAGCTCGGAAGCGGCTTGCCGTTGACGAAGTATTCCGGGGTGGCGGTGACATTCACCGCTTTGCCGTCCGCCACGTCCTGGTCGATCACGCGGGCGATCTCCGGCGAGTTCATGTCCTCCTTCAGCCGCGCCATGTCCAGGTTCAGGCCATCCAGTTGACCCCAGACGAGGTCCAGACGGGAGGTGTGGTTGATCACCCAGTTGGGCTGGGCGGCGAGCAATCTCTCGAGCGTCTGCCAGAACTTGCCTTGCATGCGGGAAGCTTCCAGCAGCTTCACGACCTGGTCGGAGCCGGGATGTAACGGCGCATAACGCAGGATCAACTGGATCTTGCCCGGGTTGTCCTTCAGCATGTTCTTCACGAGCGGATAGAACTCGCGGCAAGTGCCGCAGGCGGGATCGAAGAACTCGACGATGTGGACCGGCGCGCTGGCATTCCCCTCGGTGGGGGAGTGGAACCGCACGAGCACTTCCCGGTTGTGCGCGGCGGCCTGGTCCGCCTGTTCCGCCTTGCGTTGATTGAAGAAAACGGCGCCGCCGGCGAACACCAGCAGCAATAACACCGCCGTAACGATGAAGACGGTCTTCTGTTTCATCTGGATCCTTTGAAACGAGTTGAGATAAGAAGCGCGGCGATCACCGAGAACGCGATCACCGAGAGCAGCGGGATGGTGACGAAGCCGAACCATTCGACCTGCACTTGCGCGCACGGAACGCCCTGCCGGCACGGCACGGCGTGTTCGGGGATGAAGCCCGCGATCAGCAGCAGGTGGAACACGCCCACCAGCCAGCCTGCGATGGCCAGCGGCAGCGCATATCGCACGACCCTCGCGTCGAACGGGAACAGCCCCGCGGCCAGCACCAACACCAGCGGGAACATGAAGATGCGCTGGTACCAGCACAGGATGCAGGGCGCCACGTCCATGACTTCGCTCAGGAAGAGGGCGCCGAGCGTGGCGGTGGAGGCCACCAGCCAACTCGCGAACACCAGCGACCACGCGGTCGTGCTGTCGGCAGCTTTCGTCGTCAAACTCGTCTTCACCTCATTCAGCGCCGGCAACGGCGATCAGTTCGGGTTCCGGCAGCGCGGCAGCCTTGCGCCCCGCACGCCGGATCTCCCACTCCTTGACGATCGCGTACAGCGCCGGGATCACGGCCAGCGTGAGCACCGTGGAAGAGATCATGCCGCCCACCATCGGCGCGGCGATGCGGCTCATCACCTCGGAGCCCGTTCCCGTCCCCCACATGATGGGCAACAGGCCGGCCATGATGGCGACGACGGTCATCATCTTCGGGCGCACTCGCTCCACGGCGCCCTCCATCACGGCGGCGTACAGGTCAGCGGTGGTCGGCGTGCGATTTCGTTCGCGGCAAAGGGCTTTCGCCTCCTGCCACGCGCTGTCGAGGTAGATCAGCATCACCACCCCCGTTTCGGCCGCGACGCCCGCCAGCGCGATGAAACCCACCGCGACCGCGACCGAGACGTTGTAGCCGAGCACCCACATCAGCCACACGCCCCCGATCAGCGCGAACGGCACCGACAGCATCACGATCAGCGTCTCGGTCATGCGCCGGAAGTTGAGGTACAGCAGCAGGAAGATCGTGAGCAGCGTCACCGGAATCACGATCTTCATCTTTTCGATCGCGCGTTCCATGTACTCGAACTGGCCGCTCCAGGTGATGTAGTAGCCCGGCGCGAACTTGACGTTCTCGCTCACCGCCTTGCGCGCGTCGGCCACGTAGGAGCCGATGTCGCGACCGCGGATGTCCACGAAAATGTAGGCCGACAGCAGCGCATTCTCCGTGCGGATGCCCGGGGTGCCGCGCACCACGTTCACGCGGGCGACCTGGCCCAGCGGGATCATCGCGCCGCTCATGGTCGGCACCAGCACCTCGCGCTCGATCTGCTGCGGATTGCCGCGCAGCTCCCGCGGGTAGCGCACCGTCACGCCGAAACGCTCGCGCCCTTCGACGGTGGTCGTGACCATCTCGCCGCCGAGCGCCGTGCCGATCACCTCCTGCAGCTCGCCGACCGACAAACCATAGCGCGCGAGCTGCTCGCGATCGGGCTCGATGTCGAAATAGCTGCCGCCGGTGATGCGCTCGGCGAACGCGGAAGTCGTGCCCGGCACCTTCTTGACCACCGATTCGATCTCCTTGGCGAGCCGCTCCATCTCGACGAGGTCCTTGCCGAACACCTTGATGCCGATCGGCGTGCGGATGCCGGTGGACAGCATGTCGATGCGAGCCTTGATGGGCATGGTCCACGCATTCGAGATGCCCGGGAACTGCAGCGCCTTGTCCATCTCGGCGATCAGTTTGTCGGTGGTGAGGCCGGGCCGCCACTGCTCTTGCGGCTTGAGGTTGATCACCGTTTCGAACATCTCGACCGGCGCCGGGTCGGTGGCGGTATTGGCCCGGCCGGCCTTGCCGTAAACGGATTCGACCTCGGGGAAGCTCTTGATGATCTTGTCCTGCGTCTGCAAAACCTCCGCCGCCTTGGTGATCGACATGCCCGGCAGCGAAGCCGGCATGTACAGTAGCGTGCCTTCATTGAGCGTCGGCATGAACTCGCTGCCCAGCCGCGAGGCCGGATAGAGCGACACGGCCATCGCGATCACCGCGGCGAGGATGGTGAGCTTCTTCCAGCGCATCACCCAGGCGATGATGGGACGGTAGATCCAGATCAGGAACCGGTTCACGGGGTTCTTCGACTCCGGCATGATGCGCCCACGGATGAACAGCATCATCAGCACCGGCACCAGCGTGACCGACAGCAGCGCGGCGCCGGCCATCGAGAATGTCTTCGTGTACGCAAGCGGCGAGAACAGGCGCCCTTCCTGCGACTCCAGCGTGAACACCGGCAGGAACGAGACAGTGATGATCAGCAGCGAGAAGAACAGGGCCGGCCCGACTTCCCTGCACGCGTCGAGCATGGCGTCGGCACGGTCCTTCAGCGAATGATCGGGTTTCAGCCGCTCCAGGTGTTTGTGCGCGTTCTCGATCATGACGATGGCCGCGTCCACCATGGCGCCGATGGCGATCGCGATCCCGCCCAGGCTCATCAGGTTGGAGTTCATGCCCAGCAGCCGCATCGCGATGAACGAGATCAGCACGCCGACCGGCAGCATCAGGATCGCCACCAGGGCCGACCGCACGTGCAACAGGAAGATCACGCACACAGCGGCGACGATCAGGCTTTCCTCGATGAGCGTGCGCGTCAAGGTGTTGATCGCGCGGTGGATCAGGTCCGAGCGGTCGTACACGGCCTGGATCGTCACGCCTTGCGGCAGGCCCCCCGAGATTTCGGCGACTTTCGACTTCAGGTTCCGGATCACCTCCAGCGCGTTCTGCCCGTAGCGCGCCATCGCGATGCCGGAGACGACCTCGCCTTCGCCGTTCAGCTCGGTAAGCCCGCGGCGCTCGTCGGGCGCGAGTTCGACCCGCGCGATGTCGCGGATCAGCACCGGCGTGCCGGCCTGGCTCTTCACGACCAGCAGCTCGATGTCATCCTTGCCGCGCAGGTAGCCTTTGCCGCGCACCATGTACTCGGTTTCGGCCATTTCCACCACGCGCCCGCCCACGTCGCGGTTGGAATCGCGAATCACCTGCGACACCTTCGAGAGCGGAATGCCATAGCTGCGCAGCTTGAAGGGATCCACCGTGACCTGGTAGGTCTGCACGAAGCCGCCGATGGATGCCACCTCCGCCACGCCATGCGCCTTGGTGAGCTGGTAGCGCACGTACCAGTCCTGGATGGTGCGCAATTCAGCCAGCGTCTTGTCCTTGGCCAGCAGCACGTACTGGTACACCCAGCCCACGCCCGTGGCGTCCGGGCCGAGGGCCGGCGTCACGCCCTTGGGCAAGCGGCCCGAGGCGAAGTTCAGGTACTCCAGGACGCGGGTGCGTGCCCAGTAGATGTCGGTGCCGTCCTCGAAGATCACGTACACGAACGAGGCGCCGAAAAACGAGAAGCCCCGCACCACCTTGGACTTGGGCACCCCGAGCATCGCCGTCGTCAGCGGATAGGTCACCTGGTCTTCGACCACCTGCGGCGCCTGGCCCGGGTATTCCGTATAGACGATGACCTGCACATCCGAAAGGTCGGGCAGCGCGTCGAGCGGGGTTTTCAGCACGGCGATCACGCCGGCGATCACGATGAAAAGCGTGGCGAGCAGGACGAGGAACGGGTTCCTGCCCGACCACTGGATGATCTTGTTCAGCATGGCTGGTCCGAATCAGCGGGCAGAAGCCGCGGCGCTTTTCGCCGGCGCGGGAGTAATCGACGTGATCATCCATTCGCCGGGGTGGTGCTCGACGAACTCGAACGAGACCGGCGCGCCCACCTTCAGGCCATTCAGCAGCGACGCGTTGGCGATCTTGAACTCCATGGTCATCGCCGGCCACTTCAGTGAAGCGATGGCGCCGTGGTTCAGGCTCACGGTCCCCGCGTTGACGTCGATGGAGTCGATGGTGCCCCGCCCTTTGTGACCCACGGCGGGAGCGGCCGGCAGGCCGCCCGGGGCCGGTTTCTGCGCCTCGGGCTGGGCCTGCCCGGCGCCCAGGCCGCCGATGGCGGCTTTCAGGTTGCTCTCGGCGTCGATGAGGAAGTTCGCCGCGACCACCACCTGCTCGCCCTGCTTGATGCCTTCGCGCACTTCCACATAGTTGTCGCTGTGGGCGCCGGTCTTGACTTCCCGCGGCTCGAAGCGGCCCTCCCCGAGCTGCACCAGGACGACCCGGCGCGTGCCGCTGTCGATCACCGCCGAATCGGGAACGGTGAGGACCGGCACCTGGCCGCCCACCTGGAGCTCGACCTGGGTGAACATCGCCAGCTTCAGCAGTTGGCCCCGATTGGGCAACTCGATACGGACCGGAACGGTGCGCGTCTCGGGCTTGAGGGTCGGGTACACGTAGGTGATCTTGCCCTCGAAGGACTTGTCCGGGTACGCGTTGATCTTCACCGTGGCCTTGCTGCCGCTCTTGACGAGCCCGATGTCCTGTTCGAATACGTCGGCGATGACCCACACCGAGGACAGGTCCGTGACCTGGTACAGCGCTTCACCCGGCATGAAACGCATGCCCTGCACGGCCTTTTTCTCCGTCACGATGCCCGAGACGGGCGAGCGGAAGGTGATGGTCCGCTTCGCTTCGCCGGTCTTCACCAGCGCCGCGACCTGTTCGGGCGACAAGTCCCAGTTGCGCAGGCGCGCCAGGCTCGAATCGGCAAGCTGCTTCATGCCCGCTTGCGCTTCGCCACCTGCCGCGCTCATGGCCTGCACGCCCTGCGCCGCGATCGCGTACTCGCGCTGGGCCGACACCAGCTCGGGGCTGTAGACCTCGAACAGCGGCTGGCCTTTGGCAACCGGCTGGCCGGTGACGTTGACGTGCAGGCGTTCCACGTAGCCCTCGAACTTGGGCGAGATCGCGTAAACGTGCCGTTCATCGGGCTCGACGCGCCCGGCTACGCGCACTGTCTTGCCGAGGGCGCGCATGCTGGCGGCTTCCGTGCGCACGCCCAGCTTCTGGATCTTTTGCGTGCTGATGCGGATCTGGTTGGCACCACCCTGCTTGTCCGCCGCCTCGTCCTCACCCTCGTACACCGGGATGTAGTCCATGCCCATCGGGTCCTTCTTCGGGGTGGGCGATGTATCCGCCAGGCCCATGGGGTTGCGGTAATAAAGGAGCTTGCGCTTCACGGTCCCGGCGGCCGCGCTGCCGATGGCTTCGGCCTCCGCCTGCGCCACGCTGCTTCCCGCGGCATGCGTGCGTCCGCCCATCCAGTAACCGCCCGCTGCGATGCCACCCCCAGCGACGAGCAGGGCCAAAATCAGGTTCGAGGTCTTCACAGGTCTTCTCCCACGATGCGTTCGATCTCGGCCAGGCGCATCTGCGCCTCGGCCTGGGCTTTCAGGCGGTCCTGGCGCGTCTTGCGTATCTGCCGCTCCGCCTCCAGCAGCGCAGTGAATTCGAGCTTGCCGTTCTCGTACGCGGCGATGGCCGAGCGCAGGCTCAATTCCGATTGCGGCAGCGACTGGTTGGTGTAAAGAGCCTCGCTGCTGCGGGCCGCGTCCAGGGCCGCCAGCTGTTCGCCCAGGTCCCCGGTCAGTTGATTGGCCAAGGCCTCCGCGCGCGCGCGTGCCGCACCGACCATCGCCTGGGCCTCGGCCTCCTGCGAACGGCGCGTCGTCTGCTGCAGCGGAATGTTCACCTCCACCATGAGCCCCCAGGTGGTGATGCGCGAACCCATCTGGCTAGGGAAGATGCCGACGTTGAAGTCCGGATAGCGGTTGCGCCGCGTGAGTTCGGTGTTCTTCTCGGCGCCGCGCACGCGCGCGGCCTCCGCCAGCAATTGCGGGTTGTTCAGCCGAACCCGCTGCGCCAAAGCCTGCGGCTGCAAGGTGGTCGCGAGCGGCAAGGGCCGCAGCTCCTTCGGCTCGGCCAACGGAGCGGCGGCATCGCGGGCGAGCAGCGCGTTCAGCCGCGCACGAGCCTGCCGCTTCTCGCTGTCCAGCGCGATCAGCTCGGATCGCATGCCGGTCTGCTCCAGTTGCGCGCGGATCGCATCCTGCTGGCCCACCAGACCGCCAGCGTAGCGCGCCTGCGCAATCTGCTCGACCCGGGCCATCAGGTCCAGGATCTCCCGCGTCAGGCGCTCGTTGCCGGCCGCGAGGTAATAGCGCGCGAAGCTGGTCTTGATCTTCATCGCGAGCTCGGTCCATGCGGCGGACGTACGAGCCGTCGCCTGCTGCACGTCGGCGTTGGCGACGTCGCGGCGCAGGCCCCGCTTGCCCCAGGCCGGCAACATCTGCATCAGCGTGTACTTGGTCTCGCCGACCCGGCTGGGCAAGAGGCTGAAGCCGGCGTCGTTGCCATAGTTGTTGATGTTCATCATCTCCACGCGCAGCACCGGGTCGGGCAAGGCGCCGGCGGGCTGCACGCGCTGCGCGGCCGCCTCGGCCTCCGAACGCATGGCGGCGAGTTCCGGGTTCTGGGAGCGTGCGTGCTCCAGCAGGCTTTGGATGTCTTCGCCGAGTTCCGCGGCACGGACCGGCACGGCGCTCCCCGCCAGCAGCCCCGCCAGGGCAACGAGCAGCAAGCCGCGGCAGCGGCAGCCTGGCGCATCTGTTTTTCGGTTTGGTTTCATGTCAGAAAAAGGAATGTCCTGATCGTTGTCCGGGGAACATACGTCGGCGCCTCCTGCGCGGCAGGCCGGCTTTGACGATGGTCTCTTCTGGCCGAGGGCGGATGGCCCTCATGCAGGTCGATCGCCGGCCGCAACATGCCTCGCGGGCACGCGGCCGGCTGCGCCGCGCTATAGCGTCAGGCGCAGGAACGCGATCGGGATCGGAATGCCTGGAGGCGGTCGCTCCGGTTCGCTCTTGACGGTGCCGGCTGCCTCGGGCGTGGCGATAAGAACGGCAGATGGGCCCGGCGCAGGCGCCAGCCAGACGTCGCCCAGCGCGTGGCTCTGCTGTTTGGCCACGTTCGGCAGCGCGGAACGGTCGCTGAGGAACTGCTCGCAGGGCGCATTGCCCGCGTGAGCCGCGTGATCGTGTCCGGTTCCGCAGTCGCCGCCGGTGTGGCCCACGGGCGCCCGGTGCCCATTCATCACCGAATGAGCCGACTGCTGAAGCTGCTCCTGGATGACGCAGGCGTTCGCGAACCCCGTGCCGAGCGCGAACAGCCACGCGAACAGCACGTGGATGGCGAAGCGGCGAAGGCGCTGCATCTGCATCGTGTGACTACTTCAAAGCGGAGCGCAAGGACATGGTACGAGGATACTTTTGCCCCGCAGGGCACGCTTGACGTGGATCAACCGGCCCAATGAGAGCGGCTGCCGGACATCAGGTGGCTGACTATAGGACCTGAACGGTACCAGCGCGCTGACCTGGAGATTACAAATACGTCATGCGCCGGCCTGCAGCAACTGCCCAGATCTCCAGCAGAGTCTTGATGCTCGAGCCGATATCGCGACAGGGCGGACCGCTATCGGCGTACCATGCTTTTGCCGCTACCCACGCAGCGGGGAGTCTTCCGAATGGATGCCGCGAAACACAACGGCCACGGACACCACCTCGACCACCATCAGCCTGCCCCACCCGCCGCCCAGCGGGAGCTGGTGCAGGAAACCCAGCCGAGCGCGCCGGCCGGCACGATCTACACCTGCCCGATGCATCCGGAAGTGAGGCAGGACCATCCCGGCAACTGCCCGATCTGCGGCATGACGCTCGAACCGGTGATGCCCTCGCTGCAGGACGAGAACCCGGAGCTCGACGATTTCCGCCGCCGTTTCTGGTGGACCTTGCCGCTCACCGTCGTGGTGACCGTGTTCGCGATGGCGGGCCACGCGCTCGGCTGGTTCGACATGCGCACGCAAAGCTGGATCGAGTTCGCGCTGGCGGCGCCGGTGGTGCTCTGGGCCGGCGGGCCGTTCTTCGTGCGCGGCGCCCGGTCGATCGCGCACCGCAGCCCCAACATGTGGACGCTGATCTCGCTGGGCACCGGAGCGGCCTTCGTCTACAGCGCCGTGGCCACGGTGGCGCCGCAGGCGTTTCCGTCGTCGTTCGTCTCGATGGGCCGCGTGGCGGTGTATTTCGAAGCGGCCGCGGTGATCATCTCGCTGACCCTGCTCGGGCAGATCCTCGAGCTCAAGGCGAGGTCGCAGACCTCGGCCGCGATCAGGTCGCTGCTCGGGCTGGCGCCGAAGACGGCCCGCCGGATCGAAGCCGACGGCAGCGAAAAGGACGTGCCGCTCGCGCACGTGCACGTGGGCGACCTGCTGCGCGTGCGCCCCGGCGAGAAGGTCCCGACCGACGGCGTGGTGACCGAAGGCCGGAGTGCCGTCGATGAATCGATGCTGACCGGCGAGCCGCTGCCCGCGACCAAGCGCCCCGGGGACAAATTGATCGGCGCGACCCTCAACACGAGCGGCGCCCTGGTGATGCGCTGCGAGCGGGTGGGCTCGGCCACGGTGCTGTCGCAGATCGTCCAGATGGTGGCCCTGGCGCAGCGCTCCCGTGCGCCGATGCAGCGGATGGCCGACCGGGTCGCCGGCTGGTTCGTAATGGGCGTGGTGGCGGTTGCACTGCTGACCTTCCTCGCGTGGGGCGTGTTCGGTCCGCAGCCCAGCTGGGTGTACGGGCTGGTCAACGCGGTGGCCGTCCTGATCATCGCGTGCCCGTGCGCTTTGGGCCTCGCGACGCCGATGTCCATCATGGTGGCGACCGGACGCGCCGCCACCCAGGGCGTGCTGTTCCGCGACGCGGCGGCGATCGAGAACCTGCGCCGCGTCGATACCCTGATCGTGGACAAGACCGGCACGCTCACCGAAGGCCGGCCGGCGTTCGAACGCGCCATCGCGGCGCCGGGCTTCGCCGAGCGTGAAGTGCTGCGGCTCGCCGCGAGCCTGGACCAGGGCAGCGAACATCCACTCGCCGCTGCCATCGTGGCGGCCGCGCGCGCCCAAGGGCTTTCGCTCTCGCCGCCGGAGCAGTTCGAGTCCGCCTCGGGGATCGGCGTCACCGGCCTGGTCGAGCACAAGCGGCTGGCGCTGGGCAACACGGCCCTCATGCGACAGCTGGACGTGGACACGGCGCCGCTGGCCGGCCAGGCCGAGGCGCTGCGCAAGGACGGCGCGAGCGTCATGCACCTGGCGGTGCACGGCCGGCTGGCGGGGCTGCTGGCCGTGTCCGATCCGATCAAGGCAACGACGGCCTCCGCGCTGGCGGAGCTGCGGGGTAAAGGGCTGCGGGTGGTGATGGCGACCGGCGATGGCCTGACGACCGCGCGTGCGGTGGCGGGGCGGCTCGGGATCGACGAGGTGCACGGCGAGGTGAAACCGGCCGACAAATTGCAGCTGGTGGAGCGCCTGCAAGGCGAAGGCCGCATCGTCGCGATGGCGGGCGACGGCATCAACGACGCGCCGGCATTGGCGCGCGCCGATGTGGGCATCGCGATGGGCACCGGCACCGACGTGGCGATGAACAGCGCCCAGCTCACGCTGGTGAAGGGCGACCTGCGGGGGATTTCGGTGGCGCGCGCCTTGTCCGAGGACACGGTCGCCAACATGAAGCAGAACCTCGCCTTCGCGTTCATCTACAACGCGCTGGGCGTGCCGCTGGCCGCCGGCGTGCTCTATCCGATGACCGGCTGGCTGCTGTCGCCGATGATCGCGGCGCTGGCGATGAGCCTGAGTTCGGCGTCGGTGATCGGCAATGCCTTGCGATTGCGGGGGACGCACCGGGTGAGCTACCCCGCTTCCACCGGGTTGCGTAATCAGGTGCTGCATCTGTAAGCGAGCCGCAATACGCCCCAGCCGATGGCGCCGCTTCGTAGACTGGCCGATTCGGGCCGCAACCACCCACAGGAGAACCGCATGTCCCATGAAAAATACGAGGAATACCAGGAATGCATCGGCGCCTGCCATGCGTGCGCAGTCGCCTGCAACCATTGCGCGGCCTGTTGCCTGCAGGAGCCGGACGTGAAGGCGCTGGCCCGCTGCATCGGGCTGGACACCGATTGCGCCCAGATCTGCCAGCTCGCCTTGGCCTTCATGGCCGGCGGCAGCGACCACGCCCAGGCTGTGTGCCGCTTGTGCGCCGACATCTGCCGCGCTTGCGGCGAAGAATGCGCGCGGCACGACATGGATCACTGCCAGCAATGCGCGGAGGCCTGCCGCCGGTGCGAGCAGGAATGCCGCAAGATGGCGGCGACGCCAGCGGCGGCGTAAGCAGACAACAATCCAGAAG
>JAGRPN010000337.1 GCA_019449555.1 Ramlibacter sp. | reverse complement strand
GCAGCTCGAGGCCTTGCTCGAGCAGGTGCTCACGCCCGAGCAGTACGCCAAGCAGGTGGAGACCAAGCCGCGCAGCAACCAGCGGGTGGACTTCGCGATCCGCTTTCCCGGGCGCAGCGCCGACGGCACGCCGGTGTGGCTGCCGATCGACGCGAAGTTCCCGCGCGACGACTACGAGCGCCTGCTCGATGCGCAGGACCGCGCCGATCCGGCGGCCGCCGATATCGCGGCGCGCGCGCTGGAGGCGCGCATCCGCACCGAGGCCAAATCCATCAGCGACAGCTACCTGTGCCCGCCGCAGACGACCGACTTCGCGATCCTGTTCCTGCCGATCGAAAGCCTGTACGCGGAAGTGCTGCGGCGGCCCGGGCTGATGGACGGCCTGCAGCGCGATTACCGCGTCACGCTGGCAGGTCCGACCACGTTGCTGGCCATGCTCAACAGCCTGCACATGGGCTTTCGCACGCTCGCGCTCGAGCAGCAGGCCTCGGAAGTGTGGAAGGTGCTCGGCGCGGTGAAAACCGAATTCGAGCGCTACGGCAGTTGGGTCGAGAAAATCCGCGAACAGGTCCGCAAAGCCTCCGACACGCTGGAGACGGCGCAGACGCGCACCAACCAGATGCGCCGGGCCTTGAAGGTGGTGGAAGCATTGCCGGAAGCGCAGGCACAGGCGCTGTTGCCGACGCTCGCCCAGGGGGACGAAGACCCCGGATGAGCGGCGCAGAGCGATGTTCGGTGGCCTGAGTCCCGCGCTGGCGCGCCTGATCGCCGGCCAGATCTTCCTGCACGCATGCATGGCGGGCACGCGCATGGCCGCGCCGCTGCTGGCCTTGCGCGACGGGCACAGCGAAGCGGCCGTCGGCTTTCTGCTGGCGCTGTTCGCGTTGACGCAGGTGTTTCTGGCGTTCCCGGCCGGGCGCTTCGCCGATCGGCACGGGTTGCGCCGGCCGATGGGTTTGAGCGTGCTTGCCGCCACGTTCGGCGCCGGGCTCGCCGTCGCGTTCCCGATCTTTCCGGTGTTGTGCGTGAGTGCCCTCCTGACCGGCGGCGCCACGGGGGCCGCGTCGATCGCGCTGCAGCGGCACGTCGGCCGCGCGGCGGAAAGCTCGACGCAGCTGCGGCAGGTGTTTTCCTGGCTGGCGATCGGGCCGGCGGTTTCGAATTTCATGGGGCCGTTCTTCACCGGGCTGGTGATCGACCATGGCGGCTTCAGGCTCGCATTCCTGCTGATCGCGATGCTGCCGCTGATCTCATGGTTCTGGGTGCGCCGCCTGGTGGAATTGCCTCCAGTGGCACACGCGCCGGGGCAGGCCAGGAGCAAGGCCTGGGACCTGCTGAACGAGCCGATGTTCCGCCGCCTGCTGCTCGTGAACTGGCTGCTGGCCTCCTGCTGGGACGTCCACACGTTCGTGGTGCCGGTCCTCGGGCATGAACGGGGACTGTCGGCTTCCGCGATCGGCACCATCCTGGGCGCCTTCGCGGTGGCGGCGGCGCTGATCCGTTTGCTGCTGCCGGTGCTGGCCGCCAAAGTGCGGGAATCGACCGTCATCGCCTCGGCCATGGGCGCCACGGCCGGCCTGTTCGCCGTCTATCCGGTGCTCCAGACGCCGCTGGCCATGGGGTTGTGCTCGGTCCTGCTGGGCTTCGCGCTCGGAAGCGTGCAGCCCATGATCATGAGCATGCTGCACCAGATCACGCCGGAGCACAGGCACGGCGAGGCGCTGGCGATGCGCTTGATGGCCATCAACGCTTCCAGCGTCGCGATGCCAATGTTGTTCGGCCTCGCGGGAGCGGTGATCGGCATTTCGGGCGTCTTCTGGATCACCGGGGCGTTCGTCGGGGGCGGTGCGCGCTTCGCGTTCGCCCTGCGCAACCGCTGAGCCTCAAAGCCGGCAGCTACAGGCGGTAGAAGGCCTTGATGATGTCCCACGCCGCCTCGGGCGTGTCGGCGTACTGGAACAGGTCCAGGTCGGGAGCGTTGATCACGCCTTCCTCGATCAGTACCTCGAAATTCACCAGGCGCTTCCAGTAGTCGGTGCCGAACAGCACGATCGGCACCTGGCGGGCCTTGCGCGTCTGCACCAGCGTGATCACCTCGAACAGTTCGTCCAGGGTGCCGAAGCCGCCCGGGAAGGCCACCAGCGCCTTGGCGCGCATCATGAAATGCATCT
>JAGRPN010000336.1 GCA_019449555.1 Ramlibacter sp. | reverse complement strand
CGCTGCTCGACGAGGCGGCGGCCGTGCAGGCGCGGGACATGGCGCAGCGCGGCGTGCTGCGGCACGAGGGCAGCGATGGCGGCGCTCCCGGCGACCGGGTGAGCCGCGCCGGCTACCGCTGGCGCAGCGTCGGGGAAAACATCGCTTCGGGGCAGACGACGCCGCAGGAGTGGCTTCGCAGCCCGCCGCATTGCGCTAACCTCATGGCTGCCCGCTTCACGGAAATGGGCGTCGCCTATGCCGTGAACAAGGACAGCGCGGACGGCATCTATTGGGCGCAGGTCTTCGGCCGCCCGGGCGGGCGTGCGGACTGAAGCGCAGCGGCCGGCTGCGTGGGCCCTGGCCGCGCGCCGTCAGGACTTGGAAGCGGCCGTGTTATGCAGTGCGGAGATGGCGTCGTCGAATGCGGTGTCCGCCTTCGCGTTCATCGCCCGCAATTCGACTTCCATCGCGCAGAGATGTTCGCCGCCCGCAGGGGGGACCCCCGCGGTGGCCGCATCGGGTTGCGAATGCCGGTGTTCCCAGTGCCGATGGAGCTTTTCCCATACCGATAACTTCGGGTGCAGGTCTCTCATTTGCATCGCCAACGAAATATTGAAATGACTGCCGCGGCGCACGCGCCGGGGCGTTGCCGTAGCCCCATTCTGCACCAAGAATATTGCTCAGGCCCCCACCGGCGTCATCGGCTGTCATCCCGCTCCCCGGATCGCGCCCGGGCGGGCCTGCAATCCGGCTCACTTGCTGCTGCATGTAAGTTTCTACAAATCCGTGTGCAAGCCACGCGGCTGGGGCACACCGGCGCGCTCGCCGTGCCCACAATGGGCGGCGATTACCAGGCAGGAGGTGGGTGGACCTGGGAAGCCTGTTCAAGGACGTCGCGCACGAATACGTGCAGACGGCCATGGTGCCCAGATCCGGCACCTCGTCGGTCGCGCCATGCGCATCGCGCGCGACCAGCGCACCGTCACGTGCCTCATCGATGACGGCCAAGCGGGTCGTTCCCCCCACGAAGGAGTCTCGAGATGAAAGCCAAGGTGATCAACGAAGGACCCGAACGCACGTTCGCGCTCATCTTCGACCGCGGCGACGAAGTGGTCGGCACGCTGGAGCGGTTCGCCACCGAGCACGGCCTGGACGCGAGCCGCCTCACCGCGATCGGCGCGTTCGAAACCGCCACGCTCGGTTATTTCGACTGGGAGAAGAAGGACTACGAACGCATTGCCGTCGACGAGCAAGTCGAGGTGCTGTCGCTGGTTGGCGACATCGCGCTGGACGGCAACAAGCCGAAGTTGCACGCGCATGCCGTACTGGGACGGCGCGACGGCAGCACGCTGGGCGGTCACCTGCTGGAAGCGAAAGTGCGCCCCACGCTCGAAGTGCTGCTGATCGAGTCGCCGAGCTATCTGCGGCGGATGCGCGACCCGGCCAGCGGGCTGGCGCTGATCGATATCCGCGCGTAGACGGCCTTTCATCCTGCCAAGTCGCCAGCGCCGCGAGCGCAATCGCACCGCGATGCGTAGTGAGCGAATAGTGCGGGCTGTCGTCGTGCGCCGAGGCATCGAAGCGGCCATGCGGCCCGTGATCGCCGGGCACCGGTTGGTACAAATTGTCGCGCCGTCGCGCTGGCAGCGCCGAGCACGTGCTAAATTTGTCCCGATGAACGCGCGGGCGAGTTCCCGAGGCACGCGCCCCGGTCGGGGAGCGTTGTCGTGACGCGGGGATCGTGGGGCCCGCTGCTGCTGGCCGCCGCGGTAATCGCGGTCGGCGGCTACCTGCTCTGGGGCAGCAAACTGTTCACGCCCGCTCCAGCCCCCGCTCCGGCTGCGCCGCCTGCCACGGCAGCCAGCGCCCAGCGGCCGGCTGAAACCGCCAGCGCCGCTCCGATCGAGCTGCCGGCTCCCGCCACGCCCCTGGCCGCCTCTGAGGTCGCGAAGGCGCTGACCGATCTGCTCGGCCGCAAGGCCGTGGCGTCCTTCCTGCAGCTCGAGGATTTCCCGCGGCGCTTGGCCGCGACGGTCGACAACCTCGGCCGCGCGCACGCCCCTGCGGCGCTGTGGCCCGTCAATCCCACGCCGGGCCGCTTCACCGTGGAAGAGCGCGACAGCGGATCGGTCATCGCCGCGGACAACGGCGCGCGTTACACGCCATTCGTGCTGCTGGCGGAAGGCGTGGACGCGGGCCGCGCCGCCGACCTGTACGTTCGCATGTACCCGTTGCTGCAGCGCAGCTACCAGGAGCTCGGTTATCCGAAGGGGTATTTCAACGAGCGCGTTCTCGCGATCATCGACCTGCTGCTCGCCACGCCGGCCGTCGAGTCTCCCGTGAAGGTGCAGCTTGCCGAGGTGAAGGGGCCGGTCCCGTCGCTGCGGCCGTGGGTGCGCTACGAATACGCCGACCCCGCCCTGGAATCGCTGTCGGCGGGCCAGAAGATACTGCTGCGCGTGGGGCCGGTGAACGCTCGCCGGCTCAAGGCGAAGCTCGTGCAATTGCGGCAGGAAATCGTCGCCCGCGCGATCCGGCGCTGATCGGCGCGAGCCCGCCGGCGCGATCCGCCCCTGCCGACTTTTGCCACGGCCGCGTCGGGCGGCCGGCGTGCGGCCCGATGGCAAGCGGCCTACGGCGAGACGACTTGCCAGACTACAACACTGCCCCGACGGCTGTGTTTACATTGTCTGACCGTCGCCCAGCAGAGACCCAAGTGAAAAAGCGCACCGGCAAGCCAGCCAGCACCAAGGAGCAGCGGCCCGGAAATGTGCCGGCCGACGCGACCGAGCGCGGCTCGGGCCAGGGCTCGGCCACCGCGCTCGCCAGATTGCAAAACATCGAAAAACGAAAAGCCAATTTGCGACCCGGACGGGACGAGGATCCGGGCGGGAGCTGGCGATGACCAGGCATGGCGCATTCGTCTGGCGGGTCAGGCTTTCGCTGTTGCTGCTGGCTTTCGGCTCGCTGATGGTCAAACGCGAAGAGGCCGCGCAGGCGCCGGTCGAGTCGAGCCCGATGGTGGCGAGCAGCGCCAGCCGTGCGGGGGTCCTGCCGGTGAATGCGGCGGCCGTCAAGCGCGCGACCGCGGACCGCCCGCCCAAGCGCAGGGAGGCCGGCCAACGGCATCTCGCCGATCCGCGGATCAAGGCAGCGCTCACGGCTCCCGGCCCGCAGTGAGCGCGGTGGCTACGCGATCACGCGCCGTTGCGGCTGGAAGAGTAGGAGCCGTCCGACAGCGGCATCAGGCGTGAGCCGACGCCAGAGGCGCGGCCATCGCGAAGAGCAGCGGCCCGCACGCTCAGGGAAACTACCGGTCACGCGATGCATTTGGCCAAATATACTGAAAGCGGAATTCTTCAGGGAAGACTCCTCCAGGGAAGAAAATGAGCTTTCGAGCCCCGTAACCCGGGGCTCTTTTTTTTTGGCGGAGTGTCGGTGACGCCGGCAGTGAGCCCGGCCTGCGCGCACCAGGTGGCGCGGGGCTAGAGCTCACCGATGGGGATGCCGCCGGCGCGCTCGTTGCCGTGGAGCACGGCGATCAGCCTGGCGAGGTCCTTGTCGAGCCGCGACAGCGTCCCTGCGTCCAGCTCGGCCAGCGCGGTGGGCAGCACACCCGCGAACGGGCCGGGCGCGCGGCGCAGCACCCGGGCGCCCGCGGCGAGCAGGTGCAGCTGCACGGTGCGGCGGTCGAGCCCCTTCTTCTTCGCGGCGACCAATTCCTGCTCCACGAGCGTTCTGACGAGATTGCTCGCGGTGGACTGGTGCACATCCATCGCACGCGCCAGCTCGTTCACGCCGAGCCCGGGCTGGTCCCGGATGACGCTCAGCGCCCAGAGCTGTGCGCCGGCGACGCCGGCTTTTTTTTCCACCTCGCGGAAGTGGCTCTTGACCGCATTGAACACCACGCGGAAATGCCGCAGCACCCGGATCGCCGGCTGCTCGGGCCGCACCGCTCTGCGCTTCGGGGCCGGCGCGGTCACTTTCGCTTTCGTGGGCATCACGCGATCATAGCGACTGGCCTTCGTTTGCCGCGTCGCGTTGGCCCGGGGCGACCGCTTCGATGTAGATGCGGCGGATCTTGGGGAAGCGCTCGCGCATGCGGGCTTCGATGCGCTTGATGGCGGCCGCCATCTCGTCGGCGGGCGTTTCCGCATCGAACACGACGTCCAGCGTGACCAGCACTTCATCGGCGCCGATGTACATCGACAATATCGGCCCGACCCCGCGCACCGCGTCCTCGCCGCGCCCCATCGCCTGGATCTCGCGGGCCGTTTCCGGCTTGAGTCCCTCGCCCACGATGAGGCCGCGCGACTCCCGGATCAATAGCACCGCGACGCCCGCCAACAGCAATCCGATCAGGGCGGAGGCCGCCCCGTCCAGGCGTGGCATGTCCAGCCGATGGCTGAAGAAAACGCCCACCGCGGCGATCGCCAGCCCGGCCAGCGCCGCCGAGTCTTCGGCGAGCACGGTGTACGTGGCCGGGTCCTTGCTTGCACGCAGGGCCTGCCATACCGGCGCGGTGCCGCGTTGGCGCGCGAACTGCCGCCAGGCGACCGCGAGGCTGATGCCCTCGAACAGCGCCGCGCACGCCAGCACGATGTAGTTCCACATCGGATCCTTCAACGGTGTGGGCTCGCGCATGTGCACGATGCCTTCGTAGAACGACAGGCCGCCCCCCAGCCCGAAGATCAGCACGCCCACGATCAGGCTCCAGAAATAGATCTCCTTGCCGTGGCCGAACGGGTGCCGCGGGCTGGACGGCAATTGGCTGCGTTTGAGGCCGACCAGCAACAAGGCGCCATTGCCGGTATCCACCAGCGAATGGATGCCTTCCGACAGCATCGCCGAGCTGCCGGTGATGCCCGCCACGACGAACTTGGTGGCGGCGATGGCGAGGTTGGCTGCGATCGCGCCGTACACGGCCGTGCGGGATTCGGCCATGCGTCAGTGCCCCTCGCCAATGGCCGCATAGTCCCCAATGGAAACGTCTGGTGCCGGCGCCGGGGCGGAACGCGGTGAGGAAGGCGGCATCGGCATGGCTGCGTTCTTTGGGGCCGCACTCGCGGCATGCCGGGCGGGCGTCGCCCTCGCGGAAATATATGGTGGCGTGCGCGTTCCGTGGCGCTGCAACGGAGTCTGTTACTCCGCCGCCGGGCTGCCTGCAAAATCGGCTGCCCGCCCGGCTGTCGCGCTGCCGGTGCAGAATGGCTGACATGCTCGCCGACTACCTCATTCCATTCCTGCTGCACTGGGCCATCACCGCGCTGTCGCTGTGGGCGGCCAGCCGCCTCTTCCACGGCCTGAAGTTCGACAACGCGAAGTCGCTGGTGATCTCGGCACTGCTGCTCGGTTTCGCGAATGCCATCGTCAAGCCGCTATTGATCGTGCTGACCTTCCCGCTGACGCTCGTGACCTACGGCTAGTTCCTGCTGGTCATCAATGCGCTGGTGCTGCTGCTGGTCGCCGCCATGGTCAAGGGCTTCAGGCTGTCCGGGTTCTGGACCGCGTTGTTCGCGAGCCTCTTCATCTCGGTGCTCAGCGTGCTCATGGATGCGTTCGTCAGCGCGCCGGGCCGCGCGATACGCATGCCCGACGGCGCCACGTGGCTGTGACCGCGTAGCGCGCTTTAAAACGACGTGCGAGGATCGCGGGATGGCCAATCCGACGATAAGAAACGTCCGCATGCCTGCCGGCGATGTCGTGCCCGCGCTGGGGCAGGGTACCTGGGGCATGGGCGAGGAACCTGCTTTGCGGGCGCAGGAGATCGCGTCGCTGCGGGCCGGGCTCGACCTGGGCCTGCGCCTGATCGACACCGCCGAGATGTACGGCGACGGCCGCACCGAGGTCCTGGTCGGCGAAGCCATCGCGGGCCGGCGGGGTGAGGTGTTCCTGGTCAGCAAGGTCTATCCGCACAACGCCTCGCGCAAAGCAATGCGCAAGGCCTGCACCGACAGCCTGCGCCGGCTGAACACCGACCGCCTGGACCTGTACCTGTTGCACTGGTCGGGCAGCGTGCCGCTGCCCGAAACGGTCGAGGCCTTCGGGCGCCTGCAGCACGATGGCTTGATCCGCGGCTGGGGCGTGAGCAACCTGGACACGTCCGAGATGGACGAGCTGTGGGCGTTGCCCGGCGGCGACGCGGTGCAGACCAACCAACTGCTCTACAACTTGACGCGCCGCGGCATCGAGTGGGAACTGCTGCCGTGGCTGCGCGCGCGGCGCGTGCCGGTGATGGCGTATTCGCCGATCGAACAGGGCCGGCTCACGAACGAGCGCCGCCTGGTGGCTTTCGCGAAGCGCCGGGGCATGACAGCGGCGCAAGTCGCGCTGGCGTGGCTACTGGCGAAAGACGACGTCATCGCCATCCCCAAGACCGGCAGTGCGGCGCGGCTTTCCGAGAACGTCCGCGCGCTGGCCCATCCGCTGGATACGGAGTCGCTGGCGGAACTCGATCGCCTGTTCCCGCCGCCGCGCGGGCCGGTGCCGCTCGAGGTGCTCTGACGGGCGCGCGCGGAACGTCAGGGTGCCGACTCGAAACCCGGGATCGCAGGATCGGCGCCCGGATTGCTTTCGGCCGGCAGCTGCGGCGGGGTCACGGGCGCGTACGGGTCCATGCCCCATTCCGCCCAGTCTTCGCCGAACAGTTCGGCCGGATGCTGGGTGCGCTCCGAGCCGTTGCCGCACATCAGGGAGTGGGCGGGACAGAATTTGTCGCAGCCCCAGCAGGTTCGTTCGGGGTGCGCGGGATTGAGGGGAAATTTCTTTGCCATCGAATGGCCGGCCGTGCGCATGGATGCGCAGTGCGGATCGGCCCATTGTTGGGGCCCGGCGCAAGTAGGGTTTTGCGAAAACGCAAGTCCGCCGATCGCGGCGGTCTGCAAAACGCAAGTCCGCCGGGATGCGCCGTCAGCCTTCGAGTTCGGCCAATCGCGCCGACGCCTCTTTCTTGCCCATGCCGCGCAGCCGCGCGATCGCTTCCATTTGCCTGGCCCGGGGCCTGGCCTTGCCCTGCTCCCATTTGTAGACCGAAAGCGCCGACACGCCGAGCAACAGCGCCACCTCGCGCGCCGACAAGCCGAGCCTGCGCCGCTGCGCCGCGAGCCCCTTCGCACTGAACCGGAAACCGGCGCGCGCTTCGCCGTCTTCTTCGGCCGGCGCGGCGGCCGGGCCGCCGCGGCGCTGGCGCTTGACCTGTTTTTCGAGCGATGCGACGGTGCGCTTCAGGGCGGCGATCTGCGAGCGGTATTGCGTCGAGCTTTTCTTCAGTTGCTCGGTTTCGGCCCGGACTTCCTTCCGGGCGATCCGCGCGATCTCGCTCTTCAGGACGGATTGAATGTTAGGCATTTGGTTCTTTTCGGCTCGTGACCCCCTATGGTAGCCCAGCCGCGGGCCGCCTGAGCCGGGATCAGGCGAGTTCGCCCCAGCCGCTCTTGTGCGCCACCGGGGCGGGCTGTGCCAGGCTGCCGGCCTCCGGTTCCGGGGCCGTTCGGCGGTCCAGGTGGTCCTGCACCGTCGCCAACAGCGTTTTCTGGCTGGCCGCACTGGAGAAAGTGTGGTCCGAACCCTCGATCACGAGCATGCGGAAGTTGGGATGCCCCCGCATTCGGCTGCCGCGCGCACCAAGATGGAACTCCAGGTAATCGCGCCCGTCATCCACCGCCGACACGATCAATAGCGTGTCGGTGCCCCGGGCGCTCAGGCGCTTGAACTTGGCCAGCACGCTTTCCTGGCCCGGCGCCCGGCGCAGCAGCCCACCGAGCGCGCGCTTCAAATGCGCCTGGAGCACCGAGCCGATGCGGCGGGCGATACCGGTGACGTCGATCTCGCCGCGCAACATGCGGCGATAGACCTGCGGCTGCAGCAGCGCGCGCCGGTAGAAATCGGTCGACTTGTAGCCCGATTGCACGAAGTCACGCCAGGGGCCTGCTTCCTGCCAGTCCTCGCACCATTCCAGCAGGCGCGAGTTCATCAGGATCTGGCCGGTGACGCGCCGGTCCGCCAGCGCGGTCTGGAAAGCCACGAACGAGCCGGAGCAGATGCCCACCAGCCAGAAGTTTTTGCAGCCCCGGGCCGCGAGCGCGTCGATCGCCGCCTGCACGTCCGGCGCAGCGTCACGCGCATACAGTTTCCTGCCGTCGAACGGCACGCCCCCCGCGCTGTCGCCGATCCCCGCCAGGTCGAAGCGCAAGGTGCGGTAGCCGGCGGCAGCCAGGAACCGGCCGATCTTCACGTGCAGCCGGTTCGGCCCGATCCGGTAATTGCCCCCGACATTGAGCATCAGGATGGCGGTTTCGAGCCGCCGTTCCTGCGCCCATGCGTCTCGCGGCTCGGCCAGGATGCCGAACAGCGAGCCGCCCGCGCCGAATGCCAGCGGCCGCTCGCGCACGCCATCCAGATCGTAGCCTTCGGTGCACGAGACCGCCGTCGCCCAGTGCGCCGCAGGAACGTCGCCGGCCTCCGGCGCCGCCGCGAGCCAGTCGCAGATGACGGCCAGCGTGCTTTCTTCCACATACGTTTCGTGCGGCGCGGTCATCATGTGCGAATAGCCGGGCAGGGCGGCGTAGGTGGTGTCGATGCCCATGGCGCGGTATCGGCCGGGCAGCGGCCCTTCCGCGGGAAGGTCGTCGCGGCCCACGATCAGCACCCGCCGCGCGGGCGCCGTCTCCACCTTCTGGCAATCCAGGCTTTGCAGGTCGCGCACGGTCTGCGCCGTGTACAGGTAGCCGAGCGCCTCGATATCGCCCGTTGGCGTGCCTGCCACGGCTGCGTCCGCGGCCCCGTCCGGTCGGCTCGCACCGGCCGCACGCAGCTCTCGCACGAACGCGCGGCCGGTGGCGCAGGGTGCCCAGAGCACGAGGCTTTCCACCCCGCCCAATTGCGCTGCGGCCTGCACCGCCAGCGTCGCCCCCAGCCGCACGCCGAACAGCGCCAGCCGGGACACGCCGGCCACGCGCTTGATTTCGTGCGCTGCCGCCGTGATGCTGGCGGTCCAGGCCGCGACGCGACCCGGGTCCGCGTCGCCGCCCGCCGAGTCGCCCGTGCCGTGGTAGTCGAAACGCAGCACGTCGAAGCCGGCCTGCGCGAGCAGACCGGCGAGCCGGGTGTAGCTGCGGTACGTGCACATGGCTTCGTAGCCGAGCGGGCGGCACAGCACGACACCGACGCCGCGCGCGCGAGCTTCTGCCGCCGCGTGGAACCATCCGAAGCACTGCCCGCCCGCCGCCTCGAACGCGATGGGCAGTGCATTCGGTGCGGGCAACTGCGTCATCGACAGGCCTTCAGGCGGTGATCAGCTGATCGAGCGCCCGGGCGATCGAGGCGATGCTGCTGAACACGTTGCGTTTGAGCATATGGTCCGGGAATTCGACTTCGAACGCGTCTTCCAGCGCCAGCATGACGTTGATGCTGGCGTGCGAAGTCATGCCGGCCTGGTACAGGTCGCTCTCCGCCTGCAACAGGCTAACGTCCTTGTTCAAGCGGCCATGATCGCGCAGCACGCCGCGGATCCGCTCTTGCGCTTGCTCGCCGCCGTTCATGGCGCCACCGCCGTCAGGTCCGCGCGTTCGCCAGGCAGTGCCGCGACGATCGCCCCGGCATAGTCGCCGTCGTGGCTCAAGCTCAGCAGCATGCGCGCCACACCGGCGGCACGGGCCGCCTCGGCCGCGCGTCCGTGCAACGCCAGCTCGCAGTCGCCGTCGGCGCATTTGCGCACCTCGATGTCGCGCCAGCCGATGCCCGCATTGCTGAGCTTGAGGGCCTTGATCACGGCTTCCTTGGCTGCCAGGCGGGCGGCCAGCCGCTGCGCGCACAGGCCGGTGCCGGCATCCGCGTATTCGAGCTCACCGGGCGTGAAAACGCGCCGCCTGAATGCCTCGCCGAAACGGGCGATCGAGTCGGCGACGCCGCTCACGCACACCAGATCGAAACCCACTCGTGTCCCCGATGGAAATTGCGCGGACATCGCCGCCACCGCACTCGTTGCAAACATCGATCCTGCCTTTCAGGGCCGCGCGCGCCATGCCGATAACCCGTGATGAGCACGCCACGACCGAGTGCCAAGTAAGCCAGCGGCGGCAAGCGCGGCGTGTAAGAAAACTTCCCGTTTTGCGCCTGAAATTGTCCAGTCCCGCGATCGCTGCTTTAGCATTGGTCGCCAGGGAGCGCCGTCCATATGAATCACGCATCGACGCAGGTTGGGCAGGGTTTTGCGAGCATGATCGACGCCGTGCGCCGCATCGGCGCGGAAGTGGCCGCGCGCCATGCGGCGGACGTCGATGATCGCGCGCGCTTTCCCGCCGAAACCGTGACCGCGCTGCGCGAAGCGCGGCTGCTGTCCGCCGCGGTGCCGGAGGAGCTGGGCGGCGCCGGCTGCGGCATGGTCGAGCTGGCCCAGCTGTGCGCCGCGTTGGCGCAGTCCTGCGGGTCCAGCGGCATGGTGCTCGCGATGCACTACATCCAGTTGGCCTGCCTGGCGCGCCATGCGCGGGAAAGCCGGTTCTTCCGGGGCTATCTGCGCGAGGTCGTGGAGCAGCAGTACCTGTTGGCTTCCATGACTTCGGAGGTCGGCACCTATGGCGACATGCGCTCCAGCATCTGCGCCGTCGAGCGGGATGGCGCACGCGCCGTCCTGAAGAAGGATGCGACCACCGGCTCGTATTGCGCGCATGCCGACGCGATCCTGGCCACGGCGCGCCGCGACCGGGACGCTGCCGCGAGCGACCAGGTGCTGGTGCTGGCGCGGCGCGAGGATTTCAAGTTGGCAACGACCACGAGCTGGGACACGCTGGGCATGCGCGGCACGTGCAGCCCCGGGTTCCGGCTGGAATGGGCGGGGCGCGAGGACCATATCGTGCCCGGCTCGTTCGCCGACAGCTCGGCGCAGACGATGGTGCCGTATTCGCACGTGCTGTGGTCTTCGGTGTGGTGGGGCATCGCCGCCGACGCCGCGGCGCGAGCGGCCAATTACGTGCGCGGCCAAGCTCGCCAGGCGCCCGGCACGGTGCCGCCCACCGCGACCCGGCTGGCGGAGCTTTCCGCGCAATTGCAGGCGATGCGGCACAACTGGCTCGCCACCGCGCAGGCATTCGATGCGATCGACAGCGACCCGTCGTCGCAGGAAGAATTGCTGGGCATGGGCTGGGCCTTGCGGCTCAACAACCTGAAGGTCGCCTGTTCCGAAGCGGCGCCGCAGATCGTGCATCGCGCGCTGCAGATCGTCGGCATTCTCGGCTACAAGAACGACAGCCCGTTCAGCCTGGGCCGGCAGTACCGCGACGCTCTGTCCGCCTCGCTGATGATTTCCAACGACCGGATCGCCGCCAAGAGCGCATCCCTGTTGCTGGTCCTGAAAGACGCGCCGTGACGGCTGCCTACGACATCGAGAACTTCCAGCGCGGCCTCGTCGAGCACGGCCTGATCGTCCCCACCGCCGTGAGGGGCACGTACGGCCGGGGCGCGGTTTTCGAGGACATCCTGCAGCGGTTCGACGCGCTGGTGCGGCGCGTGACGCAGTCCGACGGTGCGCAGGAACTGACGTTCCCGCCGGTGCTCGCGCGCGCGTTGATCGAACGGCTGGAATACCTGGACAATTTCCCGCAACTCGCCGGTTCGGTGCACAGCTTCGCGGGCAGCGATGCGCAGGCGCGCGCGCTGTCGGAGCGCGTGCACGCCGGCCAGCGCTGGGAAGAGCTGCTGGAGCCGACCGACGTGATGCTCGCACCCGCCGCCTGCTATCCCGTGTATCCGTGCTTCAGCGGTTTATTGCCGGACGCGGGCCGGCTGATCACCGTGCTCGGCTGGGTGTACCGCCACGAGCCCTCCGACGAGCCGACGCGCCTGCAGTCGTTTCGCATGCGCGAGTTCATCCGCATGGGCCGCCCCGAAGAGGTACTGGCCTGGCGCGATGGCTGGCTGCAGCGCGGCCTGGATCTCCTGCGCGCCCTGGGCTTGCCGGCGGCAAGCGACGTCGCTGCCGATCCGTTCTTCGGCCGCGTCGGCAAGATGATGGCGGCGAGCCAATTGGACCAGCGGCTGAAGTTCGAGATCCTGGTGCCGGTGATCTCGCAGGAAAAACCCACCGCGATCTGTTCGTTCAACTGGCACCAGGATCACTTCAGCTCGAAGTTCGCCATCCGCAACGCGGATGAATCCGTGGCGCACACCGCCTGCCTGGGCTTCGGCCTGGAGCGCGTCACGCTCGCCCTGATCAAGACGCATGGCTTCGATCCGGATGCGTGGCCGGGCGAGGTCCGCGCTCAGCTCTGGCCTTGAGCCTGCGCTTCCTCGCGTCGCGTCAGGCGGTGCCCGGCGGGGACTCATACTGGAACGGTCGGCGCTTGGCGCCGACTGCGCTGTGATGCTCGGCCTGGGACCGGCGCCGGGGAACTCACTACGCGCCCAAAGGCCGCTGCGTTCAAACAGCCCCGGCGAGTCAGTCGACGAAGCGCGCCAAGGCGCGCACCGGCCCCCGGCCGAGCATCACAGCCGCCCCAGAAATCGCCCCCACCGGGCACCGCCTGCCCGTTGATGCGGCGCGGCCTGCCCGGTGCCGGCTTTGCCGCGAGGTATGAGTTCAAAGGCCTGCTAACCCGCCGCCTTCTGCCCACCGAGATAAAGCACCATCTTGCGCCAATCGGCGGGCGAGCTTTCGCCGGTGGTTTCCAGCACCGCCAACTCTTTTCGGAAACCTTCGACCAGTTGCGACACACCCGGCTCGGCCATCATCGACAGGTGCGAGCCCGCCGTCTCGACCACGCGAATGCCGCCGCGCATGTGTGCGTCCCACCCGAGCTGGCGTCCCGCCTGCAGGTACTCCATGTCGGCCTGCGCCGCCTTGAATAGCACCATCGAGCCTTCGTACGGTTCGGGGCGGTAGCGTTCCTGCGCCGCCATGAAATTGCGGTACAGGTGGAAGTCGATCAGCTCGGGCGGCAGCGGCTCGCCCGGCGAGAGCTTGCCGAGCGCCTGCGCATGGCTCGCTTCGGCCACCTTGCCCCGGCGCCGGCGCGTCGGCCATTCGAGCGCGAACTTCAGCGACCAGTGCCGCGCGAGCCAGAGCTTGCGCAGGTACGAGATCTTGCGGCCCTTCGCGGTGGGGCAGAGCGTGTCGATCATCGCGAGCAAGGAGACCTCGGCGCCGGCCCGCTGCAGTTGCTGCGCCATCTCGAACGCGATCAGCCCGCCGGCGGAATAGCCGCCCAAACAGTAGGGCCCGACGGGGTCCACGGCGCGGACCGCCTCGATGTATTGCGCGGCCATCGCTTCGATCGTCGCCAGCGGAGGCGACCGCCCATCGACGCCCTGCGCCTGCAGGCCGTAGAACGGAAGGTCCGGGCCCAGGCGATCGGAAATGATCTTGAAGTTCAGCACGTTGCCGCCCGCGCCATGCACCAGGAACAGCGGACGCCGTTCGGGCCGGCCGCGGCAGATCGTGACGAGCGGCGACCACGCCGGTGGCGCGGACGCTGTCGACGCGGTATCGGCGGCATCGGCGCTGCCCGTTGCGGCCGCGTTCGCCGGCGGCAGGCCCGCGCTTTGCGCCACAACGGCGGCGAGCGCGCCGAGGGTCGGCGCCTGGAACAGCGTGGCGAGCGGCAGGTCCACGGCGAACTGCTTGCGGATGCGGGCGAACAGGCGCACGGCCGCGAGCGAGTGGCCGCCCAGCGCGAAGAAATCGTCCGCCGCCGCCACCTCATCGACGCCCAGCAGTTCACGCCATGCCTCGGCCAGCGCGCGCTCCACCGGGCCGAGCGGCCGGCCAGAGGCGGCCGCTTCCGTCCGGGCCGCAGGCCGGGGCACGGCAGCGCGGGGCGCAGCGTTGTCGATGGCCCGTTTCACGTGGGCGAGTTCGATCGACGAAACGACGATGTCGCGCGCCGCGCCCGAGAAGATACGCTCGAACAGGTCGTGCGCATCCTCGGCGCGGATGCCACAGGACAGCATCGTCTCGGCCAGTGCCGGTGCGCGCGGCGCGCGCGCGGGAGCGGGCTGCGAGATCGCCTGCGGATCCATCGCGCGCAGCGAGAAGCCTTCGAACGACGCGAGAGGCGAGCCGTCGGGCGCATGCAGCGTCACGTCGAACGCGGCCAGGCGTTCCTGCGAACGGGCTTGCAACTGGACCCGGCTGATGCAGTGGCGCGGCAGCGGGGCCACGAGCCGGATGCGCTCGATCGACAGCGGCACGAACAAGCGGTCGCGGCGCTCGGCCGCATCGAGCAGGTGCAGGCCGAAGGTGGCTGCCACGTCGACGAGTGCCGGGTGCGCCGCGTACTCGGCCAGATCGCCGGCGAAGCGACGCGGCAGTTCCATCTCGGCGACTGCGACCGTGCCCGCAAGCCGCATGCGGCTCATGTTGTTCCAGCGGGGACCGAACGCGACCGCCCGTTCCTGCGGCAACGCGCCGGTGCGCCACCCGCCCGGGGGCAGCGGGGCGGCATCGGGCAGCTGGCCGTGGAACGTGCCGACATGCGCGTGCGCATGTTCGAGCCAGCGATCGTCCGGCGCGGCGCGGCTGCGCACCAGGAACTCGTAGCCGTCATGGTCGCGGCGCATCTCGACGCGCACCCGCCGCGCGGTGGTGGCGTCCTGGAACACCATCGGCTCTTCGAACGAGAGCGAGCGGATCTCGACGGCAGCGTCGGGGTGCAGCGTCGCCATCGCCGCCGCGGCCATTTCGACGTAAGCGGTGCCCGGCAACACCGGCCGGCCGCCGATCGCATGTTCGCCCAGCACCCACAGGTCCCGCGGAACATAGCTGGTTTCGAACAGCGCGCCTCGTTCCGTTTCCTCGCACGCGCCCAGCAGCGGATGAGTGGCGCTGCGCGTCGGGTGCAGCGGCGGGGCGTCGCCGTAGGTGCGCGCGGCCATTCCGCGGTCGCCCCAGACGCCCCAGTGGATGCAAAGGCCGTCCGGCCGCGAAGCCGCGAGTGCATCGAGGAAGGCATTGGCCGCGACGTAGTCCGCCTGGCCCGGCGAGCCGAGATAGACGCTGGTCGAGGAGAACACCGCGAACACGTCGAGCTCCTTCGCGGGAGGCAGCAATTCGTGCAGCACCTGCGCGCCGCAAGCCTTGGCGCCCAGCACGCGGCGGATGCTGTCGGCGCTCTTGGTGGCGATCAGCCCGTCGTCGAGCACGCCCGCCGTATGGAAGACTCCGTTGATCGCACCGAACCGCGCACGGCATTCGGCGACGGCCCGCGCCATGGCTTCGCCGTCCACCGCATCGGCGCTGAGCGTGAGCACATGCGCGCCCTCGTCCTCGAGCGCGAGCAGGCGTCGGATCAATTGCACGCTCGGCGCCGCGTCGCCCGAGGCGGCCAGCGCTCGCCACGCGGACTGAGGCGGCAACCGGCGGCGGCCGACGAGCGCCAGCCGCGCTTTCACCGTGGAGGCCAGGTACGACGCCAGTTCCAGCGCGATGTCGCCGAGGCCGCCGGTGATGAAATACACGCCGCGCGGCCGCAAGCGCTGGTGCAGGGCCGATGCAGGTGCGGGCGTGGGTGCGGCCTTGACCAATTGCAGCACCCGCCGCTCGCCGCCGCGCCAGGCCACGATCTCGCACTCGTCCGCAGCGAGCGCGTCGGCGACGACGGCGCGCGCCGCTTGCGGTGATTCGAGGTCGGCCGGGTCCAGATCGACCAGCCGCGCCGTGATGTTAGGCATTTCGCGCGGGATCACGCGGCAAGGGCCCAGCGCGAGCGCGCGTTGCGGATAGCGCACCGGTTCACCGCCCACCGACTGGCTGCCTGCACTAGCGACGGTGAGCCGCAGCGGCTGCTCGACATCGAGCGCCTGGATCGCCTTGCCGATGTGCAACAGGCTGTCGAACGCGAGCGCGCGGCCGGTGGGTTCGCCCAGGGCGGCGGGCGGCGCCTCCAGGGTCCACAAATGCAGGATGTGGCCGGGCAGGGCGCCGCCGCGCGCCAAGCTGTCCAGCAGGCGCGCGTAATGTTGCGGGTCGGCCGGATCGAGCGTGAAACTTCCGTCCTGCAGCCGTGCGAAATCGGCGCCGGCGCGAACCAGCGTCACCTGGCCGTCTTCCTCAGTGCGCACGTGGTCGATGACGGCGGCCGTCAACTTCGAGTGCGCGCCGAACACCAGCCATTGCGCGCGCGGCTGGGCAGGCGAAGGGGTCGCGGTCGCGCTGGACCATTGCGGCACGCGGAACCAGTCCTCCCGCAACGGCAGCCGCTGCAGTGCCCCGCCGGTTTCCGGCGCAGGAGTCGTCTCTTTGGCCGGCGCTTGTTGCTGCGCTGGCACGACGCCCGGCTCGATCCAGTGGCGTTGCCGCTCGAACGCGTACGTGGGCAGCGTGATGCGGCGGGGCTGCGCCGGCCCACGCAGCGCTTGCCAATCGGGCGCGACGCCCTGCGCCCACAAGGCGCCGGCGCTGGTGAGCATCACGGCCAGGTCGGCGCCCGGTTCCTGCGGCTTGGCCGTGGAAGGCAACAGCGTGCACGCCGCAGCGCCGCTGTTTTGCCGCGCGAGCGCGCACAGGCCTTGCCCCGGCCCGGTTTCCAGCAGGACGCGATCGGGCTGCTGCAACAGCGCGCGCATGCCGTCGGCGAAACGCACCGGCTCGCGCAGGTGCCGCACCCAGTACTCGGGATCGGCCAGCGTGCCGGGCTCGGCCCAGGTGCCGGTCAGGTTCGAGATGAACGGGATCGCGGGCGGCTGGAACCGGATGCCCGCCACGTGCCGGCGGAACGTGTCGAGGATGCCGTCGAGCAGTCGCGAGTGCGCGGCCACGGCAATGTGCACGGGCCGGCCCTGCACGCCGCTCTCGGCCAGCCGCCGCTCCAATTGCGAGAGCGCCTGCGCCGTGCCGGATGCGACGCAAAGGTCGGGCGCGTTCACTGCTGCGACGTCGAGCGCCAGCCCGGCCATCGCCTCGCGCAGCCGGCTCTCCGGCAAATCGACCGAGAGCATGCCGCCGGGCGGCGCCGTTTCGAACAGCCGTCCGCGCAGCGTGGCGATCGACAACGCGTCGGGCAGCAACAGCACGCCCGCGCAGCACGCGGCGGCGTAATCGCCGGCGCTGTGGCCGATCACGGCAGCCGGCCGGATGCCCCAGCTTTGCCACAAACGGTCCAGTGCGTATTCGAGGATGAACAGGGCCGGCAGGGCAACGGCGGGACGGCGCAGCGCGGCCTGCGCGGCGGTGTCTTGGGCATCGCTCTCGAACATCAGCGTGCGCAGGTCGCCCGGCGCATCCACGGGCAACAAGCCGAAGCACTCATCGACGGCGCGCCGGAAAGCCGGCTGGCCGAGCAGGTCGCGGCCGGCACCGGGGTAGTGCGCGCCGCCGCCGGGGAACATGAACACGACACCCGGCGCAGCCGCCGCGGCCTTGCCGCCGGCGCAGCGCGAGCGAGCCTTCGAGCCGAGACCGGCGCGCAGGCCGGCGAGGTCGCGCGCCACGATCGCACAGCGATGCTCGAATGCCCGGCGGCCCACCTGCGTGGTGAAGGCCGCATCGGCGAGGGTGAAGTCCTGCGGTGGGTTGGCGGTGAAGTGCAGCCACCGGGTCTTGAGCCGCTCCAGGGCGGCCGGCGAGCGCGCCGACAGCGCGAACACCTGCCAGTCGTCCGAGGCGGCCGCCGGCGCGGGCTGCGGCGGCGCTTCTTCGAGCACAACGTGCGCATTCACGCCGCCCACGCCGAGTGCATTCACCGCGGCGCGGCGTGGCTGCCCATTGCGCGGCCACGGCTTCGCGCGGTCCACTACGCGGAACGGCGTGCTGGCCATGTCGATGCGGCTGTTGGGACGGCTGAAGTTCAAGCTCGCCGGAATCAGGCCGTGGCGCATGGCGAGCGCCACCTTGATCAGCGAAGCGACGCTCGCCGCCGTGTCCAGGTGGCCGATGTTCGTCTTGATCGAACCGATGCCGCAAAAGCCCCGGCCGCCGGCGCCGTACGCCTGCGTCAGGGCGGCGATCTCGATCGGGTCGCCGACGGGCGTGCCCGTTCCATGCGCCTCGATATACGAGATGCTGCCGGGATCGACGCCGGCCATCGCCAGCGCTTCGGCGGCGACACGGGCCTGGCCATCCACGCTCGGGGCGAGATAGCCAGCCTTGCGCGAACCGTCGTTGTTGACGGCGGAGCCGCGGATGACGGCGTAGATGTTGTCGCGGTCGCTGACCGCGTCTTCCAGCCGGCGCAGCACCACCACGCCGGCGCCGCTGCCGAACACCGTGCCGGCGGCATCATCGTCGAACGCGCGGCAATGTCCGTCGGGCGAGAGGATTTCGCCCTGGGCGTAGCGGTAGCCCTGGCGGTGCGGCAGTTCGATGCTGACGCCGCCGGCCAGCGCCATGTCGCACTCGCCCGAGAGGAGGCTTTGCGCCGCGAGGTGCACGGCGACCAGCGAGGTCGAACAGGCGGCCTGGACCGAGATGCTGGGGCCGGTGAGATTGAGCAGGTATGACACCCGCGAGCACAGGAAGTCCTTGTCGTTGCCGGTGTGGCGCAGCAGGAACAGCCCCATCGACTCCACCAGTTCGCGGTTCGTGAGCAGGTTGTACGGCAGGTAAGCCTGCATGCCGCAGCCGCCGAACACGCCGATCGCGCCAGGGAAATCTTCCGGCATGTGGCCGGCGTCCTCCAGCGCCTCCCAGGCGCATTCGATGAAGTGCCGGTGCTGCGGGTCGAGGATCGCCGCGTCGCGCCTGCTGAAGCCGAAGAAATCGGCGTCGAACATCTCCATGTCGGGCAGCGCGAGGGTGGCCCGCACGTAGTCCGGGTTGGCCAGGTCGGCTGGCGACACGCCGGCCGCGCGCAGCTCGTCCTGCGTCAACCACTGCGTGGCCTCGCGGCCGTCGCGGAGCAACGCCCACAGCGCGGCCACCGATCGCGCGGCCGGAAACCGGCCCGCCAGCCCGACGATGGCGATGCAGCCGGCATCCGCTTCGCCCGCGGGCGTGTCCACGGCGGCTTCCGCGCTCATGCCGATGCCCGCTGCCCGGCGCCGCGATGCGGCCTCATCAGACGTCGCTGGTTGGCGCGCTCCAGGCCCTCGCGCACAGCGCTGCGCGGTGCCGTGCCGCCCAGGTGCGCCGCCAGCGCGCGCACGGTGGGCAGACGGAACATGTCCGTGATCGAAACTTCGTAGCCGGTGTCGCGCAGGCGCCGCTGCACCTGCACCACCAGCAAGGAATGGCCGCCCAGGTCGAAGAAGTTGTCGGCCGGGCCCACGTCGGCGCGCCCGAGCACGTCCTGCCAGATCTCGCGGACGATTTTTTCGACCTGCGTCTGGGGCGCCGCCGAGGTTCGCACGGCGAGCTCCGGCTCGGTTCCCGGCTGCGGCAGCGCCGCGCGGTCGACCTTGCCGTTCGGGGTCATCGGCAAGGCCTGCAGCAACTGCACAGTGGCGGGCACCATGATCGCAGGCAGCTCGCGCGCCAGCGCGTCGCGCAGCCCGGCGGGATCGACCGGCAGGCCGGGCTGGCACGTGACGTAGGCGGCGAGGCGGACATCGCCTGGCGCGTGCTCGCGTGCCACGACGACGGCGCGGTCCACGCCGCTCTGGCGCGCGAGGGCGCTCTCGATCTCCCCGAGCTCGATGCGGTGGCCGCGGATCTTCACCTGGTGGTCGATGCGGCCCAGGAACTCGAGCGCGCCGTCCGGCTGGCGGCGCACCAGGTCGCCGGTGCGATAGAGCCGTGACTCGCCGTCGCCGCCATTCACGAAGCGCTCGGCGGTGAGCTCCGGCCGGCGCCAGTATTCGCGCGCCACGCCTTCGCCGCCGATCAGCAGTTCGCCGGGCACGAGCGCCGGGCACTCCGCGCCCCAGGGCGTGCGAATCGAGAAGGTCGTATTGGCGATCGGCCGGCCCAGCGGAACGAAGTCGCCCATCTCGGAGAGATCGCAGGTGCTCGACCAGATCGTCGTTTCCGTCGGGCCGTACATGTTGATCACGTGCCCGGCCACGAGCGCCCGCAGTTCATGGGCGAGCTGCAAGGGCAGCGCCTCGCCCCCGACCAGCAGGACCGAAACGCGCGCCAGCGCGTCGCGCCCGCCGGGCTCCGCCAGCAGCATCGCGGCCATCGAGGGCGTGCATTGCAGATGCGTGATGTCGTTGCGCATGATCGCGTCCGCCACCGGCACCCGGCGCTCGGTCGGTCGGGCCGCCGCAGTCGCGTCCATCAGTTCCTTCAGGTCCTGCAGGTGCGCGAGTACGGTGTCCGTGTCGATGCCGAAGTCGATCAGGCAGGCGATCTCGTCGACACCGGCATCCTTCATCTTCGCCACGATCGCGCTGCAGCGCTCGGGCGTGCCGAACAGGGCGCTGGTGTCGTAGTAGCGCGAGAAGGCGTGCTCCAGCAGCGCATCCGTTTCCTCGGGCGACAGCGGTTGCGCTTCCATGATCTCGGCCGGCGTCTTGCCCTGCTCGGCGCCGCGCTGCACGAAAGTCGGGAAGGTCCAGGCGGCTTGGCGGATGAGGTCCATCGAGCTGCGCAGGTAGGCTTTCATCGGGCCGCGCACCGTTTCCCGCGCTTCATCCTCGTCCGGCCCCACGAACGTGTGGAGCATCAGCGTCACATGGCCGTCGCCCGCGTGGCCGGCCTCGCGCCACGCCGCTCGATAAACCGCGAGCTTGTCCGCCACGTCCTCGATCTTCTGGCCCAGCAGGTGCGTGAGCAGATGGCAGCCGAGTTCGCCGGCCTGCCGGAAAGTCTCGGGATTTCCCGCCGCCGTCACCCAGACCGGCAGTTCCTTTTGCACCGGACGCGGAAACGTGCGCACCTCGACGTCCTTGCCCAGCGGCCCCGGGAACGCCACGCTCTCGCCGCGCCACAAGCGCCTGACCGTGTCGATGCCGGCCAGCATGTCGTTCTTGCGGTTCGCGAAGGCCGACGGCGCGATGACGAAATCGTTCGGCTGCCAGCCGGCCGCGAACGAGATGCCGACCCGCCCTTGCGAGATGTTGTCGATGAAGGCCCATTCCTCGGCCACGCGGATCGGATGGTGCAGCGGGAGCACGCAGCTGCCCGCGCGGATCTTCAGGCGCGTGGTCACGGCGGCAATGGCCGCGCTCGTGACGGCGGGGTTGGGGTACGGCGCGCCGAACGCATGGAAGTGCCGCTCGGGCGTCCAGATCGCGGAAAAGCCCGCGCGGTCCGCGAACTTCGCGCCGTCCATCAGCAATTTGTAGCCGTCCCGCGTCGCGGACGAATCCTCGTTGGCGAAGTAGAACAGGCTGAAGTCCAGCGGCTTGCCAGGCTGGCGCACGGTGTTCGAATGCAGCACGACGGTGAAGCCGCGCGCCAGCGTCCAGCACAACTCGAGCACCGAGATGTCGAACGAGAGGCTCGTCACCGCGAGCCAGCGGCCCGCGTCTTCGTGCGGAACGCGCTCGTCCATGCCGGCGAAGAAATTCATCACGTTGCGGTGCGTGACGACGACGCCCTTGGGCCGCCCGGTCGAGCCGGAGGTGTAGATCACATACGCCGCGCTGTCGGGCGTCACGGCCGGCAGCGGCAACGACGGCTCCGGCAGGTCGCCTGTCGCATCGAGCAACAGCGTCCGCTCGCGCGCGATCGCGAGCGACTCGGCCAGCGCGGCGGTGGTGACGACCAGCCGCGTACCGGAATCCTCGATCATGAGCCGGACGCGCTCGCCCGGATAGTCGGGGTCCAGCGGCAGGTACGCCGCACCCGCTTTCATGATCGCGAGCAGGCCGATCACCAGTTCGGGCGTGCGCTCCAGGCACAAGCCGACGATGTCGCCCGGGGCGACCCCGCGTTCCAATAGCCGTGCGGCCAACGCGCTCGCGCGCCGATCCAGCTCGAGATAGGAGACGGTCTCGCCATCGTGCGAGATCGCGGCGTGCCGCGGCGTGCGTGCCGCCTGCGCGGCGATCGCTTCATGGAGGCAGAACGGATCGAACTTGGCGGCCGGACCTCGCAGCTGCAGCGCGTCCGCTTCGTGGGGCGGCACCAGCGCAACCTCGGCAAGCTCGCCCGTGGCGGCTTCGAATGCGCTGAGATACCCGCCGAGGTGATCGGCGATCGTGCGGAGGGTCGCCGCCGAGAACACCGCGCCGTCGGCAACGAGTTCCAGGTCGCGACCCGACGCGTCGACGGTCAACAGGAGTTCCGCTCCGTGGGGAGCGGGCATGGCGACTAGCCCCAGAGCGATGCGGCCGAGCGCTTCCCAGCCCGTCTTGTCGCCGAGCCGCGCCGGCAGATCGCGCGGACAAGGCCCCGCCGTGCGGCACCTGCCGATCTGCGTTTCCGCCCTTTCCCGCAATTCGGCGACGCCGGTGCGCGGCCCGGTGTCGAGCGAGAGCGGCACCCACGGCGAGACCCACGGTTCGATGCCCTCGGCCTGCCCGGCCAGCACGGCATCGCAGTACGACATCGAAATGCGCTCGCGCCCGGTGAGTGCGGCCAGCCAGCCGGAGAATGCGGCCGCGGTGGCCGCGCCGCGGGCCGGAACCCCAAGGCCCAGCCGCAGCGGTTGCGCCGGCTGCGCTGCGGCGCGAGGCAGCCGCGGGTACGGCAATTCGGCGCAGGCGAGCTGCGCCAGAGCTTCGCGCCAGAAGACTTCACCCGCTGCGATCCCGGGAATGCGGGACTCGAGCTCTTGCAGCAGCGCGTCGGCGGGGCGGGGCAACACCGTTCCCGGCGCGAGCAGTTGAGCCGCCGGCCTCCCGACGATGTCGGAACAACCGGCAAATTCGATATCTCCTTGCGCGGTGGCGACCTGCAGCGCATCCGCACCGGCCCGCAACAGGGTGCCCGCCGCCGCGCAAGCCTGCTCGTTCAGCACGCGCGCCGATCGCACCACGAGCAGCCGGTCGCCCAGGAAGATCTTCGGCAACGCGAGGGGGTTGGCGTACGAGCCGAAGTCGAGCGCGCGCACCAGCGCCGCGATCTCGCCCGCGGGCCGCCGAAAATCGATCGTGCCCAGCGCCGGCGGCCGGCGGGCCGCGGCAAAGTAAATGCGCTCGCCGCTCTGCTCCTGGAAGGGCAGCTCGCCACGGCCGAGGTCTTGCACGATCTGCTCGAAGCTCGCCAGTCCCGCCTCGTAGCAGCACGCGTTCAGGCTGAGCGCGGTGTCCTCGGCGCCGACCGGAAAGCGCGCCTGGCGCACGATGCGGCCGGCATCGACGCGGTCCGTCATCTCGTGCCAGGTGACGCCGTGCGTCGTTTCTTGCGCCATGAGCGCCCACGACGTCGCATTCAGCCCGGCGTAGCGGGGCAGGGGACCGTCGTGGAAATTGATCGCCAGCTTGCGCGCGCGCCCGATCAGGCCGGCGGGCAGCACACGCAGGTTCGCGATGCTGAACAGGTAATCGAATCCACCGTCGGGCAACGCGAACTGCCCATCGCCATCGATGCGCACCGCCGCAATCCCGGCCGCGCCGGCCCATTCGAGGATGCCGGGATCGCGGCTCGCAACCATTCCGATCTCATGTCCGGCTTTCACCCAGGCCCGGGCGCATTGGACGAGGAGGCTTCCGTCGCCAACGAATACAGCAGTTGTCGCGGTCATGGTCGCAATGGGCCTTGCATCGGTTCAAGGCGCCCATCGTAGCTGTGGCTCCGCTGTCGCGGGGCCGTCCATAGCTCTGAAGAGCTATGCTTTTTTTCCTGCCGAGTTGCCCGGGTGCCCCATCAATGGATCGGGCTGAGCGGCGCCATCGCGGCCGCCTCGCCAGCGCGGCTCAGAGGCCGAACACACGCATTGCGTTCGCGCCCCGGATCGCGTCGCACTGTGCCTGGGGCAGCCGGGCGGTATTCGCGAACGCGCCCTTCGTGTCGTGCACCTGGTGGGGCCAGTCGGTCCCGAGCATCACGTGCTCGGCGCCCACGACCGAAATCAGGTACTGCAGGGCGCCCGGGTCATAGGTGATGCTGTCGTAATAGATATGCCGCAGGTAGTCGGTGGGCTTGCGCTTCATCTGGCGGCGCTGCGGGATTTCCACTTCGTCGCCCTTCTCGAAACGCCCGACCAGGTAGGGCAGGGTGCCGCCGCCATGCGAGGCGATGATCTTGAGGTCCGGATACTGGTCGAAGAAGCCCTCGAAGATCATCCGCGTGATCGCGAGTGTCGTGTCGAACATGAAGCCGACCGACCAGCTCAGGTCGAACTTCGTCATGTCCATCTGGTCGACGCCGGGCGGGTCGGTGGGATGCACCAGCACCGGCAGCGCGCGCCGGTCGATCTCGGCCCAGATCGGCGCGAACATCGGGTCGGTCAGGCTGCGTCCCGCCACGTTGGCCAGCACCATGACGCCCGAGGCCCCGTTGCGGCAAGTCCGCTCCAGCTCCTCGAGCGCGCGCTGCGGGTATTCCCAAGGCAACGACGTGAACCAGCGGATGCGCCCCGGGTAGTCGGCCTGCGCCTGCGCCATCGTGTCGTTCGATTCGCGCGCGGCGCGGCAGCTGATGTCCTCGTTGCCCCAGTACACGTTGGGGCAGGTGAGCGAGACGATCGAGATGTCGATGCCCGCCGCGTCCATGTGCGCGATCCGCAAGCCGTAGTCGAAGTGGCCGCGCTGCGGGATCACTACCGGCGTGTTGCCCCGGAAGATTTCCTGCTGGCCGTCGGGCCGGGTCTTGATGGTGTAGATGCCGCCCTGCGTCTTGAGCAGCTCCAGCCATCTGGCGGTGAACATGTGGGTGTGGACGTCGATGACGGGCATGGGTCGGGTCTCCTGGACAGAGGGACTTTAATCCATGCCTCTCCCCTCTCGTTAATACCATTCACTTCCGGGGGCCAGCAGATACACTGTCACCGGCGGGCGGGGGACAGCTTCCACACGCCCGATCCGTCGGGCCGCTTGCGCGCGGCCCCAACCACCAACACGAGCCGGAGACCAGCATGACGACAAGCACCCTTTCGACAGCAGGCAAGACTTTCCTCGGGCTGGCCGCCCTGGCCGCCCTGGCCGCCGCGGCGCGGGCGGATGTGCTGGACGACGTCAAGGCGCGGGGCGTGCTCAAGTGCGGCGTGACGCTGGCGGCGCCCGGCTTCTCGGCGGAAGACAACGCCGGCAAGCGCACCGGCTTCGACGTGGACCTGTGCAAGGCCATCGCCGCGGCCACCCTGGAAGACGAGAACAAGATCCAGCTCGTCCCGATGGACCTGAAGACGGCGTTCGCCGGCCTGCCCACGGGCGCGGTCGACGTGCTCACGCACCGGTTCACCTGGACCCAGAGCCGCGACATCGGCGGCCTGAAGTTCCCGAAAGTGATGTTCTTCGACGGCCAGGGTTTCATCGTCACGAAGAAATCAAAAGCCAACAAGGTCGCCGACCTGAACAACGCCACCATCTGCACCGCGCAGGGGAGCACGTCGGAGCTGATCGTGGCCGACTACTTCCGCGCGCACAAGATGAAGTACAAGATCGTGACGTTCGCGTCGCAGGAGCAGGCCTGGGACGCGTTCGTCGGCAAGCGCTGCGACGCCGCGATCAACGATCGTTCCGGGCTCGCCGCGCGGCTGGCGAAACTGCCGAACCAGGACGATTTCAAGGTGCTGGCCGAGACCGTCTCCAACGAGCCGATCGGGCCGATCGTGGCGCAAGGCCAGCCGCGCTGGGAAGCGGTCGTGCGTTTCACGCTGAACGCGCTGGTGGCCGCCGAGGAACTGGGCGTCACGCAGGGCAATGTCGATGCGCAGCGCAGCTCGCAGACGCCCGACGTGCAGCGGCTGCTCGGCGCCACCGGCGACTTCGGCACCAAGATGGGCGTGGCCAACGACTACGCGTACAAGGCGATCAAGGCGGTGGGCAACTACGGTGAGGTGTGGGACCGCAACGTGGGCCCGAAGACGCCGCTGCGGCTGGAGCGCGGGCGCAACGCCCTGGTCGCCAACGGCGGGCTGATGATGTCCGTGCCGGTGCGCTGATCATGGCCGGCGCGCAGCGCGAACGTGCTGCCCGCCTGCCTTGGCCCGTGAGGGCGCCGGGCGGCACCAGGATGTCCCGGGCCGTTGCGCTGGAGCGTTTGCCGGGGTATGTCGGCCAGCTGTTGCTGCTGGCGCTGGTGATCTGGCTCGGCTGGCGGGGGTTCGCCAATTTTCTCGGCAACGTGCGCACGCTCGGCGTGTCCTCGGGCTACGGCTTCCTGCACGCCGAAGCGGGGTTCGAGATCGCGCAGGCGATGATCCCCTTCGGGCCGGCGTCCAGCTACCTGGACGCGGTGATCGTGGCCACCCTCAACACGCTACTGGTCATCGCGCTGGCCAGCCTCCTGAGCACCCTCGTCGGGCTGTTCATCGCGTTCGGCCGCCTGACGGCGCATCCGCTGATTCGGGGCGCGTGCACCGCGTACGTGGAAGTGTTCCGCAACATCCCGCTGTTGCTGCAGATCTTCTTCTGGTATTTCTCGGCGATGGCGCTCCTGCCGGGCGTCGGCGACAGCTTCCAGCTCGGCGCCGTGCTCCTGAACAACCGGGGACTGTTCTTTCCGCGCGTGCTGGCGACGGCCGCCGGCGCGTGGGCCGCGGCCGGCGCGTTGGCGGTGTTCGTCGCGCTCGTTCTGCCGGCGCGGCGCTACGTCAAGGGCAGGGCGATAGCCGGCAGCGGCATGTCGGCCGGCGTCGTGCTGGCCCTGGCCGTGGCGTGCTTCGCTCCGCTGGCCCTGATGCATGCGCAATTCGCCTTCGACACCCCGAAGGTGGAAGGCTTCAACGTCGGCGGCGGCTTCGCGCTCTTGCCGGAACTGGTCGCGCTCACGCTCGGGCTGTCGATCTACAACAGCACGTTCCTGGCCGAGATCTTTCGCGCCGGCATCCTGTCGGTGCCGCGCGGCCAGTCGGAAGCGGCCGCGACGGTGGGGCTGAGCGGCGCGCGCGCTGCCTTGTTGATCGTCTTGCCGCAGGCCTTGCGCGTTGCGTTGCCGCCGGCGGCCGGCCAATACCAGACCCTGGCGAAGGCGTCCTCGCTCGCCGCGGCGATCGGCTATCCGGACATCATGCAGATCGTCGGCGGCACGGTGCTGAGCCAGACCAGCCAGGCGCTGGAAGCGATGGCGCTGGTCGTGCTGCTGTACGCGTCGATCAACCTGGCGATCGCGCTGCTGGTGAATCTTGCGAACCGCCGCCTGCTGCGGCGCGAGGGGCGCGGATGACGACCTTCGTGCGCCAGCAATTGATCGCGCCGCGCGAGCTGCCGCCGGTCCTGGTTCCCGCGCTCACCCGCTGGCGGCAAGCCTGGTTCCCGACGCCGGCGATGGGGCTGTTGTCGCTCGTGCTGCTCGCGCTGCTGCTGGTGTTCGGTTGGCGCTTCGTGCAATGGGCGTTCGTGCACGCGCACTGGCGCGGCGTCGACAGCGACGCCTGCCCGAATGACGGCGGCGCGTGCTGGGCGTTCATCGTCGCGCGCTGGAAGCCCTGGCTGGTGGGCGACTATCCGTCCGCACAATTGTGGCGCGCATGGGCGTGCTTCGCCGCGTTCGCCGCGTTCTGGACCTGGGTCGTGCGGCGCTCGCATGAAGCGAGCATCGGCAACGTGCTGATGGGTTTCCTGGCGCTGCCGGCCGCGTTCTTTCTCTTGCTCCTCGGCGGTGCCGGCCCGTTGCCGCTGGTGCCGCCGACGCGCTGGGGCGGCCTCCTGCTGACACTGGTCGTGACGCTCGCGACCTTCGCCACCGCGCTGCCGATCGGCCTGGCGCTGGCGCTCGGTCGGCGCTCGCGGATGCCCGTCGTCCGCTGGCTGAGCGCGTCGTTCGTCGAGGGCATGCGCGCAGTGCCGCTGCTCGCGGTGCTGTTCATCGCGGCGACGCTGCTGCCGATGTTCCTGCCCAGCGGCTGGAATGTGGACCTGTTCACGCGCGCCGTCGCGGCGTTCGCCCTGTTCAACGCGGCGATGGCGGCGGAAGTGTTCCGCGGCGGCCTGCAATCGGTCGGCCGCGGCCAGCTGGAGGCCGCGACGACGGTGGGCCTGAGCGACTTCGCGGCACTGCGCCTGATCGTGCTGCCGCAGGCGGTGCGGGCCGTCGTGCCCGCACTGGTGAACATCATGATCGCCGTGATCAAGGAGACGACGCTGCTGTCGGTGATCGGCGTCAACGACCTGCTCGGCGCGGTGGAGAACGGCGCCAAATCGCCGGGCTGGGTCGGCGAATCCAATATCCTGACCTCGGGCCACGTGTTCCTGGCGGCGGCGTACCTCGCCGTGTGTTATTCGCTGTCGCGCTATAGCCGGCGGCTGGAGGCCACGCGGTGAACCGCAGGGAGACCGGCATGCTGACGACCGACGCCTCTTCGTCCGCCGACACGGGGGCGCCGATCGTGCGCATGGAAGGCATCAACAAATGGTATGGGGCCTTCCACGCGCTGCGTGACATCGACCTGCAGGTCGCACGGGGCGAGCGCATCGTGATCTGCGGCCCGTCGGGATCGGGCAAATCGACGCTGGTGCGCACCGTGAACCTGCTGGAGCCGTTCCAGCAGGGCCATTTGCAGGTTTGCGGCGTCGAGGTGGGCGCGGACGAAATCACGCGCGCCGCGCGGCTGGCCGTGAATCGCCGGGTGGGCATGGTGTTCCAGCAGTTCAACCTCTTTCCGCACATGACCGCGCTGCAGAACCTCACCGTCGGGCCGGTGTGGGGTGCAGGCGTGGGCCGGCGAGAAGCGCACGAACGGGCGATGCACTACCTCGAGCGCGTGGGCCTGCTGGATCAGGCGCACAAGCACCCGGCGCAGCTCTCGGGCGGCCAGCAGCAGCGCGTCGCGATCGCCCGCACCCTGTGCACCCGGCCCGAAGTGGTGTTGTTCGACGAGCCGACGGCATCGCTCGATCCGGAGATGGTGGCCGAGGTGCTGCAGACGATGGAAAGCCTCGCGGCGGAGGGCATGACCATGATGATCGTCACGCACGAGATGGGGTTCGCCCGGCGCGTGGCGGACCGCGTGATTTTCATGGACCAGGGCCAGATCATCGAGACCGCGCCGCCGGCGGATTTTTTCGAACGGCCGAGCAGCCCCCGCCTACGGTCATTCCTCGGGCAATTGCTGACTCATTGAGCGCCGTTTTCCCAGCGCCCTGGTGATGTCGGCGCATTGGCCTGCTGGAACGGCCGCACGCCGGGGCCCGGTTGGGCTGGTAGCTTTGGCCGGGCAGCCGACTGGCAACTCAGCTGCCGCCACGCATGGTTGGTCCGCGAAATGGCCTCCGACCACGTCGCCCAAGCTTGCGCCCGGCCGCGGCTACCCGGCGCCTCGGCTTGCAATGCGTGCCACGCGCTTTTTTCGTATTCGATCGCCTGCGCGTAGTGGGCGGCTGGATTCTGTGTCGGCTCTGTCATTTCATTTCCTGCCTTGTTGTGCTTATTTAGTCGAATCCTGCACGCTGCGCCACCCCATCTTTGGTAACAAGAGGAAAATCGATCGTTGCTTTATATACATCCTCATATAGCTATGCAAGCCGCTGCCATCCAGGAAGCGTGACGCAGTTCACACAAAACGGGAAAAGGGACGTCGCGAGTCCATTCCGCCGCCGTACTTTGCGACACATCCCGGCGGGATTCTCGATGTACAATGTTGTTGCGAGATGCAACGTACTCATGCAGTAAACTGCTCTCGCCGCGGGTGTCCTTTCCCCCTCGTACGCACGCCCCCACCGGTGCTACGCTGGCCGCATGCGACGCCGCGATCTGCTCCTGTACCTGTTGCCGGCAGGCGGCGCAGCGGCGGCGATGGCGCAACCGCCCACCGCGCCGCGGCCGCTCACGAAGCCGATCCCTTCTTCGGGCGAGCACATCCCCGTGCTGGGCCTGGGCAGCTGGATCACGTTCAACGTCGGCAACGATCCGCCCGCGCGTGCGCAGTGTGCGCAAGTCATGCGCAATTTCTTCGCCGCCGGCGGACGACTGATAGATTCCTCGCCGATGTATGGGTCTTCGCAGGGCGTGATCG
>JAGRPN010000335.1 GCA_019449555.1 Ramlibacter sp. | reverse complement strand
TGGACGGCAAGGTGATTTCCTCCCCGCGATCGAGCCTGCCGCCGGAAAAGCGGCAGATGGCGATGATCTTCCAGAGCTACGCGATCTGGCCGAACATGACCGTCGCGGAGAACGTCGGCTACGGACTCAAATTGCGGAAGGTGGATGCGAGCGAAGCGCGCCGTCGCGTCGATGAAATGCTGGAGGTGGTGCGCCTGGGCGCGCTGCGGGACCGTTACCCGGCCGAGCTGAGCGGCGGCCAGCAGCAGCGGGTCGCGCTGGCGCGCTCGATCGTCGTCAAACCGTCGGTCCTGCTGCTGGATGAGCCGCTGTCGAACCTGGACGCCAACCTGCGCGAGGAGATGCGCTTCGAGATCCGGCGCCTGCACGACGAGTTCAGGATGACGATGGTGTACGTCACGCACGACCAGGCGGAAGCGATGGTGACTTCGGACCGCATCGCGGTGATGAACATGGGGCGGGTGGAACAGATCGATGCGCCGTTCGAGCTGTACCGCAACCCGAAGACCCGGTTCGTGGCCGGCTTCATCGGCAGGACGAACTTCCTCACGGGCAAGCGCCGTGGCGACACGGTCGATTTCGGCGCGTTCGTCGTGCCGGGCCGGGCATTGCGCGCCGACGGGGCGTTGCCCGACGACGTGCAGGCCTCCGTGCGGCCGCAAAGCATCCACCTGCTGAAGCAGCCGCCCGATTCGACTTCCCGGCACTGCTGCGTGGAAGGCACCATCCAGCGGCGCGCCTACCTCGGCGAATCGTGGGACTATCACGTGGGATTCGGGTCCGCCGCCGAGCCGCTTCGCGTCACGGCCCGGCCGAACGACGTGTTCGAGGTCGGCGAGAAGATCTTCGCCGAGATCGATACTTCGCAGATCACGCTCATCACCTGAACCAGGAAAAACGAAAAAATGCCGTTACCACTCGAAGGTGTGAAGGTCCTGGACCTCACCAATGTCATGGCCGGGCCCTACTGCGCCATGGTGCTGGGCGACCTCGGCGCCGAGGTCATCAAGATCGAGAGCTTCCCGGAGGGCGACAACTCGCGCCGGTTCGAGCCGCAGATCAACGGCGAGTCCTATTGTTTCGCGGTGCTGAACCGCAACAAGAAAAGCCTCGCGCTCGACCTGAAGAGCCCGCGCGGCAAGGAGATCGTGATGAAGCTGGCCGAAAAGGCCGACATCGCGATCGAGAATTTCCGCCCCGGCGTGGTCCGCAAGCTCGGGATCGACTACGACAGCCTCAAGGCGCGCAACCCGGCGATCATCTATGCGTCGATGTCGGGGTTCGGGCAGACCGGCCCGTACGGGCGCAAGGGCGGCTACGACATCATTGCGCAGGGCATGTCCGGCATCATGACGATGACCGGCTACCCGGGCGGGCGGCCGGCGAAGGTCGGCATCGCGATGAACGACATCGCGAGCGGCGTCACGGCGCTGTACGGCATCCTGGGCGCGTACATCGGCCGGCTGCGCAACGGCACGGGCCAGTACCTCGAGACCTCGCTGCTCGAAGCCGGGCTGGCCTGGTCGATCTGGGAGTTCGGGGCGTTCTTCGGCGGCGGCGAGATCCCGGCCGCGACGGGCACGCGGCACCGCCGCTCCGCGCCGTACCAGGCCTACCGGTCGCAGGACGGTTATGTGACCGTCGGGGCGGGCAGCGACAAGCTCTGGAACAACTTCTGCGTGATGGTGTGCGGCAAGCCCGAATGGCTGACCGACCCGCGGTTTGCCACGCTGCCGGCGCGGCTCAAGAACATCGACGAGCTGGAGCGCGAGATCGAGGAGGTGCTGGGCCGGCAACCGACCGCGCACTGGGTCGAGAAGCTGGACGCCGCGGGCGTCCCGGGCGGCCCGGTCTACGGCTACGAGCAGACCCTGAATGATCCGCAGATCAAGGCACGCCGCATGGTGGTCGATATCGACCATCCGAAGATCGGGCCGATGAAGACGCTGGGCCTGCCGATCAAATCGACCGGCGACCTGACGGCGATCCGGGCTCCGGCGCCCTGGCTGGGCCAGCATTCCGAAGAAGTCCTGCGCGCCATGGGCTATGCGGCTTCCGACGTGGCGGCGCTGTTCGAGGACCGCGTGATTTTCGACAGCGACCGGCAAGTCGCAGGCAGGAGTTCGCCATGACCACGTTGCGCACCGACAAGATGATCGCCGGGAAGGAAGGCGCGATCGGCTGGATCACGTTCAACAATCCCGCGCGGCACAACGCCGTGTCGATGGCCATGTGGGAGGCCCTGTTCGAGATCGTCACCGACTACGCGGCGGACGGTGCGATCCGGGTCATCGTGGTGAAGGGCGCCGGCGAGCGGGCGTTCGTCTCCGGGGCCGACATCTCCGAATTCGAGGAGAAGCGCTCTTCCCCGGAGACCACGCGCATCTACAACGAGACCGCGCAGAAAGCGAGCAAGGCGCTCAAGGACATCGGCAAGCCGACGATCGCGATGATTCGCGGGTATTGCGTCGGGGGCGGCGTCTCGACGGCCATGTCGTGCGACCTGCGCATCGCGGCGGAGGGCGCGAGCTTCGCCGTGCCGGCGGCCAAACTCGGGTTGGGCTACGAGTACGAAGGCGTGCGCAAATTGATGGACGTGGTGGGTCCCTCGTTCGCGAAGGAGATCTTCTTCACGGCGCGCCAGTTCACGGCGCAGGAAGCGTTGGCCATGGGGCTGATCAACCGGCTGCTCCCGGCCGACCGGCTCGAAACGTACGTGCGCGAATACGCCGCGATGATCGCGGACAATGCGCCGCTCACGGTTTCGTCGATCAAGACCATCGTGGCCGAAGCGCTCAAGGACGAGTCCAGGCGCGACCGTGCGCTGTGCCAGGAAGTGGTCGATCGCTGCTTCAACAGCGCCGATTACCGCGAGGGCCGCCAGGCCTTCATGGAAAAGCGCAAGCCGAGGTTCGTCGGCCGCTGAGCCTGTCATGCCGGAGCTGCTCCGGCATCGAATTTCCACGCATTGATCCAGATCAGGTTCACCCGGGCCCCGGGTGCCAAACTGCGGCGTTCCTCTTTCGCAGTCAAGGAGACTCCATGGGCGCCACACCTCCACGCATACCGGGCACCACTTTGTTCGACGGCGCGCAGGCCCGCAAAGGCTACGCGCTGAACAAGATGTGTTTTTCCTTCAACTCCGCGCAAGCGCGCTCCGAGTTCCGGCGCGACGAGGAAGCGTACATGCGCAGGTACCAGCTGAGCGAGCCGCAGGCGCAGGCGATCCGGCAACGCGATGTCCTGGGCCTGCTTGCCGCGGGCGGCAACGTCTATTACCTCGCGAAGTTCGCAGGCATCCTCGGCCTCGACGTGCAGGACCTCGGCGCGGCGCAGACGGGCATGAGCAAGGAAGCCTTCAAGGCCCGGCTCGTCGCGCAGAACCAGCAACCCGACACGCTGCCGAGCTGAAAAGGAAAGACCATGGCGAAGATCATCGGTGGCCTCACCACGTCGCATGTGCCCGCGATTGGCGGCGCGATCGCCAGGGGCTCGCAGCAGGACGCGTACTGGAAACCTTTCTTCGATGGTTTCCTGCCGGTGCGCGCATGGCTGGATGAAGTGAAACCGGATGTGGCGGTGTTGTTCCACAACGACCACGGGCTGAACTTCTTCCTCGACAAGATGCCCACTTTCGCCGTTGGCGCGGCGCCTGAGTACAGTAACGCCGACGAGGGCTGGGGCATTCCCACGCTGCCGCCGTTCCAGGGCATTCCCGAGCTGTCGTGGCACATCATCGAGCACCTGGTGGACAAGGAGTTCGACGTCACGACCTGCCAGGAAATGCTGATCGACCACGCCGTCACGCTGCCCCTGAAGTTGTTCTGGCCCGAAGGAACATGCCCCGTGCAGATCGTGCCGGTCTGCATCAACACCGTGCAGTTCCCGCTGCCCAGCGCCAAACGGTGCCTGGCGCTGGGCAAAGCCGTGGGCGAGGCCATCTCCTCCTGGCAAGGCGCCCAGAGGGTGATCGTCATCGGCAGCGGTGGCCTGAGTCACCAGCTCGATGGCACGCGCGCCGGCTTCATCAACAAGCCGTTCGACCTGAAATTCATGGACAGCCTCGTGAGCGAACCGGAATGGGCGACGCAGTTCACCATTCCCGAGCTGGTGGAGAAGACGGGCACGCAGGGCATTGAACTGCTCATGTGGCTCGCAACGCGCGGCGCCGTCCCGGGGCGGGTGCGCAAGGTGCACGCCAACTACCATATCCCGATCTCCAACACGGCGGCGGGAATGATGGCGCTGGAACCCATATAGCCCGGCCGTTCGCGCGCCGACCGGCACGGCCGGGCTGCACTCCTGACACAAACCCGCCGCTGGTTGCGCTACGCTGGCGGACCTTTGCTACACAGGAGATTCCCCATGACGACGCAGGAACTGGCGAATGCTTTCACGCAACTGTGCAAGGACGGCAAATTCGAGGAGGCCGGAAAGCGCTTCTGGTCCGACGACGTGGTCTCGCGCGAGCCGATGGAAGGCGAGATGGCGATGATCAAGGGCCGCGCCGGCGTGGAAAAGAAGGGCGAGTGGTGGTATGCGAACCATGAGGTCCACAACGTGAAGGTCGAAGGACCGTACGTGCACGGCGACCAGTTCGTGGTGCGCTTCTCGATGGAGGTGACGCCCAAAGGCCAAGCGCGCATGAGCATGGACGAGGTGGGCCTGTACACCGTGAAGAACGACAAGATCGCGGAAGAGCGCTTTTTCTTCGGCAGCGCGCAGCCCAAGTAAAGCGACAAAGTACAAGGAGGAGCCGCCGCAGCCTCGAAAAAAAGGAGGAGCCTCGTTCGGCTCCTCCTTGTTCTCGTTGCCCTACAACGTATCGATGAAGCTGCGCAGCTTGTCGCTGCGGCTCGGGTGCTTCAATTTGCGCAGCGCCTTCGCCTCGATCTGGCGGATGCGCTCGCGGGTCACGTCGAACTGCTTGCCGACTTCCTCCAGCGTGTGGTCGGTGCTCATCTCGATGCCGAAGCGCATGCGCAGCACCTTGGCTTCGCGCGGCGTCAGCGAGTCCAGGATGTCCTTGACCACGTCGCGCAGGCCCGCCTGCATCGCGGCCTCGATCGGCGCGGTGTTGGCCTGGTCCTCGATGAAGTCGCCCAGATGCGAATCGTCGTCGTCCCCGATGGGCGTTTCCATCGAGATCGGCTCCTTAGCGATCTTCATGATCTTGCGGATCTTGTCTTCCGGGATCTCCATCTTGGCCGCCAGGATGCCGGCGTCGGGCTCGAAGCCGAACTCCTGCAGGTGCTGGCGCGAGATGCGGTTCATCTTGTTGATGGTCTCGATCATGTGCACCGGGATGCGGATCGTGCGGGCCTGGTCCGCGATCGAGCGCGTGATCGCCTGGCGGATCCACCACGTGGCGTAGGTCGAGAACTTGTAGCCCCGGCGGTATTCGAACTTGTCCACCGCCTTCATCAGGCCGATGTTGCCTTCCTGGATCAGGTCGAGGAACTGCAGTCCGCGGTTGGTGTACTTCTTGGCGATCGAGATCACCAGGCGCAGGTTGGCCTCGATCATCTCCTTCTTGGCCTCGCGCGACGAGGCTTCGCCTTCGTTCATGCGCTTGTTGATGTCCTTCAACTGCGTGAGCGGCACGACCACGCGCGACTGGATGTCGGCCAGCTTCTGCTGCAGTTCCTGGATCGGCGGAATATTGCGCGCGATGATGACGGACCAGGGCTTGCCGGCGGCCGCCTGCTTTTCCACCCATTTCTGATTCAAGAGGTTGGGCGGGAAGTCCTTGATGAAGACTTCCTGCGGCATGCCGCACTTGTCCACGATGATGCGGCGCAGTTCGCGCTCCTTCTTGCGCACGTCGTCGACCTGGCCGCGCACCATGTCGCACAGCTTCTCGATGGTCTTGGCCGTGAAGCGAATGGTCATCAGCTCTTCGGACAGGGCATGCTGGGCCTTGACGTAGGTCGGCGTTCCGTAGCCTTCCTTGTCGTAGACCTTGTGCACCTTCTCGAACATCAACTGGATGCGCGCGAAGCGCTCCAGCGCCTGCGTCTTGAGCTCTTCCAGCTTCTTGGTCAGCGCCTTGGAGCCGCCGTTGCCGTCGTCGTCGTCGTCGGCGTCGAATTCGTCGAAATCTTCCTCGGCCACGTAGTCGTCGGCTTCGTTCGGGTTCGAGAAGCCGTCCACGACGGTGGAGATGACGATGCGGCCTTCGCGGATCTCGTTGGCCAGGCGCAGGATTTCCGCGATCGTGGCCGGCGAGGCCGAGATCGCTTCCATCATGGCCATCAGGCCGCCCTCGATGCGCTTGGCGATTTCGATTTCGCCTTCGCGCGTCAGCAGTTCCACGGTGCCCATCTCGCGCATGTACATGCGCACGGGATCGGTCGTGCGGCCGAACTCGCTGTCCACCGTGGACAGCGCCGCTTCGGCTTCCTCTTCGGCTTCCTCTTCAGTCGCCGCCGTGGGGCCGGTGTTGGTCAGCAGCAGCGTTTCCGCGTCGGGCGTCTGCTCGTACACGGCCACGCCCATGTCGTTGAGCATCGAAACCACGACCTCGAGCGTTTCCGCATCCACCAGCTTCTCGGGCAGGTGGTCGGTGATTTCGGCATGCGTCAGGTAGCCGCGGGTCTTGCCCAGCTTGATCAGCGTCTTCAGGCGCTGGCGGCGCTTGAGCATTTCCTCTTCGGTGAGGATGGCTTCGTCCAGCCCGAATTCCTTCATCAGGGCCCGTTCCTTGGCCTTGCTGATCTTCATCCGAAGCGGCTTGACCTTCTCGGTGGCGGTCTCGACTACCGGTTCGCCGACCAGATCGTCTTCGATGTCCGACAGGTCGAGGTCTTCCGCAGGCTTGCCGTCCGTCGTAGTCTTCGGCTTGCGGCCGCGCTTGGCGCCGAGGGCAGCCTTGGCCGGCCCGGCCGATTCCCCAAGCTGGGCCTTCGGGGGCCGGCCCGGCTTCTTCTTCACCACGTCTTCGGCGGCGGCAACCGCCTTGGCGGGCTTCTTGACCTCGTCCTTGGCATTCGGCTTGTCGGACGGCTTGGCAGGGGACTTCGTTAGGGGCACTGGCTTGACTTTCGTTGTGGACTTGGCGGCCGTCGGCCGGGTCTTGACGACCTTGAGCTTTGCCTTGGCCGGGGCCACGGGTTTGATCACTTTCCTGGCAACGGGTTTCGCGGCGGGCTTCACGAGCTTGCTGGACTTTTGAGCGGGCATGAAAAAATACCTCGGACTGGCAAAAAAGCAGAAACACCAAAAAGCGCCACTACAACCCGGCGCGGGGATGAGGGAGGACGCCGAACGCCCGTTGGGAGTTTCAGCCGTCCCGCCGGGAGCAAGATGGGTGGGCGAACATTTGGGGTGCAGTCCTTGCGGTAAGGAGGCCGGTCGGGAGCTTGGTGTCCGCGGTTGGCCGGGGCCGGAGGTGCTGCTGTCGCTCTTGCTGCCAGCAAACCCTACATTATACCTTCATTGCGGTTTTTCAAGGGTTTGCTGCTTCTTGAGCGCGAATTGCCGGCGGATCAGCTTTTCCTCCTGGGCGATTCGACCCGGATCGGTCGACGGCAGCGCCTGGACGCGCCTGAGTTCCTGGTCCAGCACGTCAAGCTGGAGTTTCAGCATGGCCGAGTGCAGGTCCGCCACCGGCATTTCGGGGTCTTCGACCATTCGGCCGGACGGCTGGAGACTGTCCAGTTCGATGATCCGGCGCGCCACGGCTTCGAACGGCTGGCCTTCCAGACCGACTGCCAGCGCCGCGAGCGGCTGGGGCCCATGCTCATGGGCCTGCATGTCGATCCACCGGAAGAGGTCGCCGAAATCGCCTTCGAGGGCGCACAGCAGCTCGTGCTCCCCCGAACTGAGCACCTCCCACAGGGCGGAGTTCCCGAGCAGCAGCCGGGCGATGTTGCTGGCGCTCGCTTCGATGGAGGGCCGGATACCGAGCCGCCGCGAGCGATTGGCCACCGGTTGACCCGCGCCGCGCCGGAATGCGCCACCCGCGGCTCGGGCGGGCTGGTTGCCCGACGCTCCCCAGAGCGCCGCCAGTTCACGCGCCTCGATCTGCACGAGTTCCGCGATCTGGCCCAGCAACTGCCGGCGCAGCGCGCCCTCCGGCAACTGGGTCCAGAGCGGCCTGGAATTGGCCGCCATGTGGGCGCGGCCCTCGGCGGTGGCGAGGTCGCAGCCTTCCCGGGCGGCTTCGAGCAGGAAGCGCGACAACGGCGTCGCCTCGCTGACGTAGCGCGAAAACGCCTCGCGGCCGAATTCCCGGATGTAGCTGTCCGGATCGTGCTCGGGCGGCAGGAACAGGAACTTGATGCTGCGCACATCGGTGGCATAGGGCAGGGCGGCGTCGAGCGCCTTGCGGGCGGCGCGCCGGCCGGCTGCGTCGCCGTCGAAGCTGAAGACCACCGAATCGGTGAAGCGAAACAGCTTTTGCACGTGGTCCGCCGTGCAGGCGGTGCCCAGCGTGGCCACCGAGTTGGGGAACCCGAGCTGCGCCAGCGCGACAACGTCCATGTAACCTTCGGTCACCAGCACGTAGCCGAGCTCGCGCAAGGCGTTGCGGGCCTCGAACAGGCCATAGAGCTCGCGGCCTTTGCTGAACACCGGGGTCTCCGGCGAATTCAGGTATTTCGGCCCGTCGGCGGCGGCGCCGGAAAGCACCCGGCCGCCGAAGCCGATGCATTCGCCCTTGACGTTGCGGATCGGGAACATCACGCGATCGCGAAACCGGTCGTAGCGCTTAGCCTGTCCTGAGCCTGACGAAGGGTCCTCGTTTGCGATCACGAGCCCGCTCTCCACCAGCAGCGGGTCGGCGTAGTCCGGGAACACGCTGGCCAGGCCGTGCCACCCGTCGGGCGCGTAGCCCAGGCCGAACTGCCTGGCCACTTCCCCGGACAGGCCCCGGCCCTTCAGGTACTCCACGGCGCGCGGCGATTGCTTCAGGTGTTTGCGGTACGCCTCGCCGGCCTTTTCCAGCACCTCGGTCAAGGTCGCCTGCCGTTCACGCTGCTGGGCGGCCCGGGCGCGGTCTTGCGGCGAGGCGTCCTCTTCGGGGACCTGCATGCCGTATTGCTGGGCCAGGTCCTTGACCGCCTCGACGAAATTCATGCCGGCGTGCTCCATCAGGAAGCCGATCGCATTGCCGTTCTTGCCGCAGCCGAAGCAGTGATAGAACTGCTTGGTGGGGCTGACCGAAAACGACGGCGACTTTTCCCCGTGGAAAGGGCACAGTCCCATGTAGTTGGCGCCGCCCTTTTTGAGCTGCACGTAGCGGCCGACGATCTCGACCACGTCGGCGCGCGCGAGCAGCTCCTGGATGAAAGACTGGGGGATGGCCATCGATGAGTATTCTTACTTAATCCGGTGAAACGCTAAGCTCTTGACATCGGCGGTTACCCGCCTTCCGGGCGAACAGGGGACGCAGACATGACGCATATTTTCGACCAGGACCTGCCGCGCAACGAGGCGAATTTCACACCGCTGTCGCCGCTCACGTTCATCGAACGGGCGGCCGAGGTCTATCCGCAGCGGCCCGCCGTGATCCACGGGGAGCTCCACCGGACCTGGGGCGAGCTTTACGCGCGCTGCCGCCGGCTCGCCGGCGCGCTGTCGAAGCACGGTATCGGCAAGGGCGACACCGTGGCCGCCATGCTGCCCAACACGCCGCCGATGGTCGAGGCGCATTTCGGCATCCCGATGGCGGGCGCCGTGCTCAACGCGTTGAACACGCGGCTGGACGCGGAGGCGATCGCCTTCATGCTCGATCACGGCGAGGCCAAGGCGGTGATCGTGGACCCCGAATGCGCCGGCGTCATGAAGAAGGCCATTTCCCTGCGCACGCAGAAGCGGCCGCTGCTCGTCATCGACGTCGAAGATACGCTGTATACCGGCCCGGTCGAGCGCATCGGTGCGATGACCTACGAGGCGCTGCTGGCCGCGGGCGATCCGCAATTCGAATGGCAATTGCCCGCCGACGAATGGGACGCGATCGCGCTGAATTACACGAGCGGCACCACGGGCAACCCCAAGGGTGTCGTGTACAGCCACCGCGGCGCCGCGGTGAACGCCATCTCGAACATCCTCGAATGGGACCTGCCCAAGCATGCGGTCTACCTTTGGACGCTGCCGATGTTCCACTGCAACGGCTGGTGCTTCCCGTGGACGCTGGCCGCCCGGGCCGGCGTGAACGTGTGCCTGCGCAAGGTGGAGGCCAAGGCGATCATCGACGCGATCAAGGCGCATGGCGTGTCCCACTACTGCGGTGCGCCGATCGTGCAGAGCCTGCTGGTGAACGCGCCGGAAGAAATGAAGCGAGGGCTGCCCGCCGGCGTGAAGGCGATGGTGGCGGGGGCCGCGCCGCCCGCTTCGATGATCGAAGGGATGGAGCGCATGGGGTTCGATCTCACCCATGTCTATGGGCTCACCGAGGTGTACGGCCCGGCGACCGTGTGCCCCAAACAGGACGACTGGAGCACGCTGGACATCGGCGAGCGCGCCCGGCTCAACGCGCGCCAGGGCGTGCGGTATCACCTGCAGCGCGCGGCGCGTGTCATCGATCCCCAGACCATGCAGCCCGTGCCCAAGGACGGCGAGACGATGGGCGAGATCATGTTCCGCGGCAACATCATGATGAAAGGCTACCTGAAGAACGCGGCGGCGACGCGCGAGGCGTTCGCGGGGGGCTGGTTCCACACCGGCGACCTGGCGGTGCAGTACCCCGACGGCTACATGAAGATCAAGGACCGCAGCAAGGACATCATCATCTCGGGCGGCGAGAACATCTCTTCGATCGAGGTGGAGGACGTGCTGTACCGGCATCCCGACGTGCTGGCGGCCGCGGTCGTCGCGAAGCCCGACGAGCGCTGGGGCGAGACGCCTTGCGCTTTCATCGAGCTCAAGGCCGGCGCGACGGTGACCCGCGAGGAGATCGTCGCGCACTGCAAGAAGCACCTGGCGAGTTTCAAGGTGCCGAGGGCCGTGGTCTTCGGCGAATTGCCGAAGACCTCGACCGGCAAGATCCAGAAGTTCGAGCTGCGCAAGCGGGCGGGCTCCGCCCAGGCCATCGACGTGTAGGAATCTTCCGAAAAGTTACACCGAAGCTCAGGTCTTCTGCGAGAGGCCCAGCTTCTCGATGATGTCCTTTTCCTTCGCGTACTGTTCGCGTATGTACTTCGCGTAGTCGTCCGAGTTCATGTAGATCACCGACTGGTCGTACTTCTCGAACGTCGAGAGCACGGCCGGGTCTTCCAGTGTCTTCTTGAAGGCGTCGTGCAGCCGGCGTGTCACCGCGGGGTCCATGCCCTTCGGGCCGCCGATGCCGAACGGCGAATCGGCCAGCGTCTCGTAGCCGAGCTCGTGCAGCGTCGGCACGTTCGGCCAGCGCTTCGTGCGCTTGCCGCCGTAGGTGGCGAGCAGCCGCATCGTGCCCGCGTCTACGTGCGGCGCCCAGCCGGTCGAGTCGCTGTGCGACATCACGTGCCCGCCGAGCAGCGACTGCATGCCTTCGGCCACTCCCTTGAACGGCACGTGCTGCAATTTGATGCCCGCCTTGAACGCGAACTCCTCGACCGCCAGGTGCGGCGTGGTGCCGTTGCCGGGCGAGCCGAACGTGAACTTCCCCGGGTTTGCCTTCGCATAATCGACCAGCTCCCTGATCGACTTGATCGGCGAATCCGAGCGCACCACGAGGCCGAAGGTGTAGCCCGTCAGGCAGGCGATGTAGGTGAAGTCCTTGAGCGGATCGAACTGCATCTTCTGCATGTGCGGCAGCCGCGCCACGCCGATGGTCAATTGCGAAAGCGTGTAGCCGTCGGGCTTGGCATTCACGAGCTCGTTGGGCCCGAGCATGCCGCTCGCGCCCGGCTTGTTCTCGACGATCATCTGGCCGCCCAACGCCTTGCCCGCGCTTTCGGCGATCGAGCGCATCACGGCGTCGGTCGAGCCGCCCGCGGGCCACGGGCAGATGAGGCGGATCGGCCGTGTCGGGAAAGCAGGCGACTGTGCCAGCGCCGGCAGCGCGACAGCGGCCGATGAAACAAGCGCCGCCTGCACGAAGCGGCGGCGGTTCGGTTGACGTTCGGTCATCGTGTTCTCCTGGGCCGCTGCGAAGTGGCGGCACTGTTCGCTAATCTAGGGCAGGGCGGCTGGTCGCGGCTCAGGGTTAGCAGGGGGGAGCGGTCGCCCGGATGACACCCGATTCGAGCCGGGCCGTTCGATCGGCACGGCCGCGGTTGCATACTGGGCGGATGCCCATCCTCAGTCCCCAAGCGGCACTGGTCGTGGCGAGCCCGGGCCGCTTCGCCTGGCGCGTGCTGAAGGCCTTCAAGGCCAACCAGGGCCTGTTGCTGGCCGGCGCCGTGGCGTATTACGCGCTGCTGTCGATCGTGCCGCTGTTGATCCTGAGCGTCATCGCGCTATCGCACGTCATCGACCAGGGCGAGTTGCTGCAGACCCTGGGGCGCTACCTGGAATGGCTGATGCCCGGCCAGTCGAAAGCGATCGTCGCCGAACTGGCGAATTTCCTGGTCCACCGCGACGTCGTGGGCTGGGTGCTGCTCGGGACCATGCTGTTTTTCAGTTCGCTCGCGTTCACGGTGCTGGAAAACGCCATGTCGGTGATCTTCCTGCATCGCGTAGCGGTACGGCGCCGCCGCTACATCGTCTCGGTGCTGCTGCCGTATTGCTACATCCTGAGCCTGGGATTCGGGCTGCTCGTCGTGACGCTGGTTACCGGCAGCTTGCAGGCGATGGGGCAGGAGAGCGTGCAGTTCCTCGGCCGCGTCTGGTCGCTCAAGGGCGTGTCGGGCCTGCTGCTGTACCTGCTGGGCCTGGCCGGAGAGATCTTCGTGCTGACCTCCGTGTACATGGTGATGCCGGTGGGCCGGCTGTCGCTGCGCCACGCGCTGATCGGTGGGATGACGGCCGCCTTGCTGTGGGAGATCACGCGGCATGTGCTGGTGTGGTACTTCGCCACGCTGTCGCAGGTCAACGTCGTCTACGGCTCGCTCACGACGGCCATCGTCGTGCTGCTCAGCCTGGAGATCGGCGCGACCTTGCTGCTGTTCGGCGCGCAGGTGATCTCGGAATACGAGCGCATCGACCGCCCCGAACACGGCGAACCGGCCAATCCGTTGCGCGCCGAGCAGGCCGGCGCCGCACCGGGCGACCCTACTCGCCCATCACCACACCTTCGCGGCGCGGGTCGGCGCCGCCGAAAAAGCCGGTAGGCGTCTTCTGGATCGCCTGCAGCCCGCTGGTCATGACGATTTCGCGTACCTCCGCGCCGCGCAAGCGCAATGCTTCCACGGTCGCGGCCGGGAAGCGTTTTTCCTCGAGCAGGCTGGGCCCGTTCAGCGAGCCGAAGTTGGGCAGGTCGATCGCCTGCTGCGTGTTCAATCCCCAGTTCAGCACACCGTATAGCGTCTTGGCCGTGTAGTGGATGATCAGCGCCCCGCCGGGGCTGCCCGCGCTCATCACGAATTGGCCGCTGGCCTTGTCGAACACCAGGCTCGGAGCCATCGAGGAGCGAGGCCGCTTGCCGGGCTGGACGCGGTTCGCGATCGGTTTGCCCTGCGCGTCGGCGGGAGCGAAACTGAAGTCGGTGAGCTCGTTGTTCAGCAGAAAGCCGCCGGGCCCGCCCTTGACGCTGACCATCTGACGGGAGCCGAAGAACGTCTCGATCGTCGTGGTCATGGCGATCGCATTGCCGTACGCATCAGCGATGCTGATGTGCGAAGTGCCGTATTCCGGCTGGTCCGGGCTCGGCGCGTAACTGCTCCGGGTGCCGCCGGGCGCGCCGGGTTTCGCCACCTTCATGCTTTGCGCGCCAATCAGCTTGCTGCGCTCGGCGAGGTACGCGGGATCGAGCAGGCTCATCCAGCCGCCGGCGGGCGCCTGCACGAAGTCCGGGTCCGCGACGTACTGGCCCCGATCGGCGAAGGCCAGGCGTGACGCCTCCGTGTATAGGTGCAGCCAGTCGGCGGAGGGCAGGCCGTTTGCGAGCGGCAGCGCATCGGCCCGGGCGTCTTTCAGGATGCCGAGGATCTGTCCCACGGCGATGGCGCCGGAACTCGGCGGCGGAAATCCGCAGATGCGCAAGTCCTTGTCCCCGGGCCGGTAGTCGTGGCAGATCGCCGCGCGCTTCTTCGGCTGGTACGCGGCCAGGTCGGCCAGCGTCATCTTGCCGGGATTGCTCGGATGCGATTGCACCTTTTTCACGATCGCCTGCGCGATCTCACCCTCGTACAGTGCCTTGGACCCTTCCGCCGCGATCCTGCGGAGCACCGCCGCGAGCTCCGGATTGCGAAGGGTGGAGCCGACGTCGCGGGCCTCGCCGTCGGCCTTGAGGAAATACGCCGCCGCCACCGGGTCGCTCTTAAGCTGGGGATTGCGTTTGATCTCCATGTTCAGGCGCGGGCTGACCTTGAAGCCGCCTTCGGCCAGGACGATCGCGGGCTCGAACAATGTGGCCCACGGGAGCTTGCCGTGCTCCTTGTGCGCGAGTTCCAGCATGCGCACCGCCCCGGGCACGCCCACGGATCGTCCGCCCACGACCGCCTTGTTGAATTCCATCGGCTTGCCGTCGGTTTCCAGGAACAGTTTTTCGTCCGCGGCAGCCGGCGCGACTTCGCGCCCGTCGAAGGCTTCGACCTGCTTCCCGTCGAAATGCAGCAGGAACGCGCCGCCGCCGATCCCGCTGGACTGCGGCTCCACCAGCGAGAGCACCATCTGCACCGCGATCGCCGCATCCACCGCCGACCCGCCGGCCTTGAGGACCAGGTAGCCCGCGTCGGTGGCCAACGGATTGGCCGCTGCAACGGCGAACCGGGTGGT
>JAGRPN010000334.1 GCA_019449555.1 Ramlibacter sp. | reverse complement strand
TGACGATCTATTTCGGCGTCGCGCCCGCCATCGCGCCGATCATCGGCGGCTGGCTGTTCGTGCACGCCGGCTGGCACAGCGTGTTCTGGTTCCTCACCGGCGTCGGCGTGGTCCTGTGGTCCGCGAATTTCAAGCTGCTGCCGGAGACGCTGCACCTGTCGCAGCGCCAGCCCTTCAACGTGCGCAACCTGATGCAGGGCTATTGGCAGCTCGGCGCGAGCCCGCGTTTCCTGCTGCTCGCGCTGGCCAGCGGCGTGCCTTTCAACGGCATGTTCCTGTACGTGCTGTCGGCGCCGGCTTTCCTGGGTGACCACCTGGGGCTCGCGCCGACGCAGTTCTTCTGGTTCTTCCTGCTGACGATCGTCGGCATCATGGGCGGCGCCTGGGCCAGCGGCCGGCTGGCGGGAAAAATCCCGCCGCGCCGGCAGATCCGCCATGGCTTCCTGATCATGGTGCTGGTGTCGCTGGTCAACGTCGCCGCCAACCTCGCGTTCACGCCCCGGGCCGGCTGGGCGTTGCCGCTGATCGCGCTGTTCGCATTCGGCTGGGCCCTGATGGTGCCCGTGGTGACGCTGTTGGTGCTGGACCTTCATCCCGATCGGCGCGGCCTCGCGTCCTCGCTGCAGGCCGTGATCGGCTCCACCGCGAACGGCGTGGTCGCCGGCGTGATCGCGCCGCTGGTCATGCATTCGACCCGGGCCCTGGCGCTCTCCTCGTTGCTCATGATGTGTGTAGGGCTGGCCGCGTGGATGTGGCTGCACCGCCGCTGGCCGGAGATCGGGCGCGCGCCGCATGCGGCAGAAACGCCTATCGGCTAGCGCGTAACGCTTCGCCCGAGACACTTGCGCGACAGCCAGGGCGCGTTTTGGCCCTTCTGGTTCCGCGATGCAGCACGCTGCAACGTGCGTTGTATTGACGCGCGATTCCCGCTGCGGCTACATTGGCGGCGGCCGTTCCGCGGCTTCTCTTCGCAGCACCCTTCCACCGGTGCTCGCGCGCAGGTGGCAACGCAGTAATCCAATGGATCTTTTTCTTCAACAAGTGCTCAATGGGCTGACCCTGGGCGGGATCTACAGCCTGGTCGCACTGGGGCTGACCCTGGTGTACGGCATCCTGCACGTGCCGAACTTCGCGCACGGCGCCTTCTACATGGCCGGCGCGTTCGTCTCGTTCTGGCTGATGAACCAGTGGGGCTTCAACTACTGGCTCGCGATGGTCGGCTCCGCGCTCGCCGTCGCGGTGATCGCGACGCTCGCCGAGCGCCTCGTGTTCCATCCGCTGCGAAAGGCTTCCGGATTGCATCCGATGATCGCGGCCATCGGCATCCTGCTGTTCCTGGAAGCGGGCGCCCAGGCCATCTGGGGCGCCGACTTCCATCGCATGGCGACGCCTTACACCGGGATTCTCGACCTGGGCGGCGTCACGGCCCCGGTGCAGCGCCTTTTGATCATCGCCGCGGCGTTCACGTTGATGGTCGTGCTGCACCTGTTCCTGCGCAAGACGGTGACGGGTTCGACCATCATCGCGATGGCCCAGAACCGCGACGGCGCGTCGCTGGTGGGCATCGACGCGAACAAGGTGGCGATGCTCACGTTCGCCATCTCGGGCGCGCTGGCCGGCATCGCCGCGACCCTGTACGCACCGATCAACCTGGTGTATCCCGCGATGGGCAACCTGGTCATCACCAAGGCGTTCGTGATCATCATCCTGGGCGGCATGGGCAGCGTGCCCGGCGCGATCGTCGGCGGCCTGATCATCGGCTTCGCCGAGAGCTTCGGCGCGTTCTACATCTCCACGGATTACAAGGACATCATCGCATTCGTGCTGCTGGTGTTCATCCTGTCGGTGCGTCCGCAGGGCCTGTTCACCAAAGGGGCGACCTGATGCGATACGTGACGGGCAAGCCGGGCTGGCTGTTGCTGCTCGCGCTCGGACTTGCGTTTCCGTTCCTCGCCAGGAACGATTACCAGCTCACCGTGATGAGCACGGCGTACATCTTCGCGCTCGCCACGCTGGGGCTGAACCTGATCACCGGCTACACCGGGCAATACAACCTCGCGCACAGCGGCTTCATGGCGGTGGGGGCGTACACGGTCGGCGTCCTCACGGTGGACCACCAGGTACCGTTCTGGATCGCGTTCGCGCTGTCGGGCGTGGTGGCCGCCGGCCTCGGCTTCTTCATCGGCATCGTGTCGCTGCGGCTCAAGGGCCACTACTTCTCCATCTTCACGCTGTGCGTCGGCTACATCATGTTCCTCGTGATCGAGAAGTGGGAAAGCCTCACGCACGGCACCGTGGGCATCATCGGCATCCCGGCACCCACGGGCATCGGCTCGTTCACATTCGAGTCGCCGCGCACGCTCTATTACCTGGTGTTCACGTTCCTGGTGCTCGGCTCCTGGGTCATGCACCGCATCGTCGCCTCGCTGCTCGGTCGCACTTTCATGGCGATCCGCAACAGCGACGAACTCGCCGAGGCGCTGGGCATCAACCTGATGCGCAACAAATTGCTCGCGTTCATGCTGTCGGTGTTCTATGCGGGGCTGGCGGGCGGCCTGTATGCCGGGTTCGTGCGGTTCCTCGGCCCCGGCCTGGCCGGCGTCGAGAACTCGTTCGACATGACGATGTATATGCTGGTCGGCGGCCTGGGCACCTTGCTCGGCCCGCTGCTCGGCGCGCTGGTCGTGCCCTGGCTCACGCAATACCTGCAGTTCCTGCAAGAATACCGTTTCATCGTGTTCGGGCCCGTGCTCATCGGGCTGGTGATCTTCGTGCCGCACGGGATCGTGGGCAGCTACAACTCATGGCGGGCGCGGCGGGACTCGCTGGCCGCCCCGCCCCCGGCCGGCACACCGATACCCGGCGCGGCCGAACGCCAGCCGGAGGCCAGCCATGCTTGAGGTGCGCAACCTGACCAAGCGCTTCGGCGGCCTGTCGGCAGTCAGCGAGGTCACCGCCACGATCGAGCGCGGGCGGATCAACGCGATCATCGGCCCGAACGGCGCCGGCAAGACCACGTTCTTCAACCTGATCAGCGGAGCGATCGCGCCGACCTCGGGCTCGATCACCTTCGAGGGCCGCGACATCACGCATCTGCGGGCCGACCAGGTGGCTCGCCTGGGCATCTCGCGCACGTTCCAGGCCACCGCCCTGTTCGACATGGCGACGGTGCTCGACAACCTGATCGTGGGGCATCGCCTGCGCACCGAGTCGGGCCTGTTCGACGTGCTGGCGAACTCGCCCCGGTTGCGTCGGGAGGAGCGGCTTTGCCGCGAAAAGGCTCGGGAAGCGCTGGATTTCGTCGGGCTCGCGCACATCGCGCAGCGCATGGCCGGCGACATTTCGCAGGAGGAGCGCAAGCGCGTGGCCTTCGCTCTGGCGCTGTCCACCGATCCGAAGCTGCTGCTGCTCGACGAGCCGGCCGGCGGCGTGAATCCGGAGGAGACCGAAGGCCTCGCCGAACTGATCCGCAAGCTGGTCCGGCACGGCCTCACCGTGTGCCTCGTCGAACACAAGATGGCCATGATCATGAGCCTGGCCGACAAGATCACCGTGCTCAATTACGGCGAGAAGATCGCCGAGGGCACGCCGGCGGAAATCCGCGCGAATCCGGCGGTGATCGACGCGTACCTGGGGAGCGAGCATGCTGACGTTTGAGAACGTCTCGCAGCATTACGGGAGCTTTCGCGCGCTCAACGGCGTCACGTTGCATGCGGACGCGGGCGAGCTGGTCGTGCTGCTCGGCGCGAATGGCGCCGGCAAGAGTTCGATCTTCCTCACGGCTAGCGGCCTGAACAAGGCGAGCTGCGGCAGTATCCGGTTCCGCAACCAGGAACTGGTGGGCATGAAGCCCTCGCAGATCGTGCAGTACGGGGTCGTGCACTGCCCGGAGGGGCGCAAATTGTTCCCGCAGATGTCGGTGCTCAAGAATCTGACGCTCGGCGCTTATGTGCACCGTTCGGACCGCGCCGGCAACCAGCGGATGCTCGATGACGTGTTCACCCTGTTTCCGATCCTCGCCGAGCGGCGCGACCAGGCCGCGGGCTCGCTGAGCGGCGGCCAGCAGCAGATGCTGGCGATCGGGCGCGCCATGATGGGCCGGCCGAAAACGCTGTTGCTCGACGAACCCTCGCTGGGGTTGGCCCCGCTGGTCGTCAAGCAGGTATTCGAAGTCATCCAGCGCATCAACCAGGCGGGCACCACGGTGCTGCTGGCGGAGCAGAACGCGTATGCCGCCCTGAAGATCGCGCATCGCGCCTACGTGATCGAAGGCGGGCGGATCGTGCTCGAAGGCGATCGGGACAGCCTGCTGGGCAACCCGGCCATCCGCAAGGCCTACATCGGCGCCTGACCGCTCACGCCGGCGCCATCCATTTTTTCCAGGAGACCACGATGAATCTGAAATCAACCCTCAAGCGGCTGTCGCTGGCCGTCGCGGCCGGCGCGCTGGCGAGCGCGCCCGCGCTCGCGCAGGAGGTCGTCAAGATCGGCTACTCGGGGCCGCTGTCGGGCGGCGCCGCGCTTTACGGCAAGAACGTGCTGGACGGCATGCAGATGGCGGCGAGCGAAATCAACGCGGCGGGCCTGGAGGTCGCGGGCAGGAAGTACAAGCTGGAGATCGTCGCGCTCGACGACAAGTACAACCCCAGCGAAACGGCGATCAACGCGCAGCGCCTGGTGCAGGAGCACAAGACACCGGCCATCCTGGTGCCGCATTCGGGCGGCAGCTTCGCGCTGCAGACGAACAACGAGGCGCAGAAGTACCTGCTGCTGTCGTACACCAGCGTGCCTCAGGTGACCGCGCGCGGCAACAAGCTGACGCTGCGCATCCCGCCGGAATTCACCAACTACATCGAGCCGTTCACCAAGTACGCGATGGCCAAGTACGGCAAGAACATCGCGATCGCCGATGCGGACCACGATTATGCGAAGGCGTGGAACGCCGTGTTCAAGCCCGCCTGGGAAAAGGCCGGCGGCAAGATCGTGGCCGAAAACCCGATGTCGTACAACCGCGCGACGGATTTCTACAGCGGTGTGAGCCGCGTCCTGGCCGCCAAGCCGGACGTGCTGTTCATCGGCGGCGCTTCGGAGCCCACCGGTCTGGTGGTCAAGCAGGCGCGCGAACTGGGCTTCAAGGGCGGCTTCATCATCATCGACCAGGCCAAGATGGACGAGATGGCGAAGGTGACCGGCGGCTATGCGCCGCTGGAAGGCTCGATCGGCGTGCTGCCGGTGGTGGATGACCCGACGCCGATCACGAAGCAGTTTGTCGAGCGCTTCCGCAAGATGTTCCCGGGCCGCGATCCCAGCTCGGAAGTCTCGCTGAATTACACGGCCGTCCATGCCACGGTGCAAGCGATGAAGCTGGCCGGCACCGTGACCGACGCCGTGAAGATCCGCGCGAGCCTCGACAAGGCGATGAAGACGCTGCCCGCCGCGTGGAACCCGAACAACCTCGACGGCGTGGACGAGCGCGGCGGCTCGCTGGCCGACACGCGCATCGCGACGATCGAAAACGGCAAGGTGAAGGAACGCGCGCTGCGCGAATTCAAGTAGCGCGGCGGTCACACGAAAAAGGCGTGCCGCGGCACGCCTTTCTTTTCGCTCAGCGCGCGGCAGGCCAGCGTCGCCTGCCGCCGCGCGCATCGAGTTCATCCTCGATCCGCGCCACCATCGCGATCAGCCGGGGGCGCACTTCGCTGAGCAGGAACTGGGGCGAAAGACGCGCCGCCGGGCCGCCGCAGCTGATGGCCATCGGCGGCAGGTCCTCGCCGGGCTGCACGGCGCACGCGA
>JAGRPN010000333.1 GCA_019449555.1 Ramlibacter sp. | reverse complement strand
TCCGCAGCAAGGATTCCCATGGCGATTGCCCTAGCAGCAGATCGCGCAGGAGGACAACCTGCCCGGCGTACTGTGGCAAGTCGGCCATGGGCGGGTGCGGCGCAAACCAGACCGTCGCGCCGCCATAGAGCACTGTCACGAGAAAAAACAGTTTCCCGACTGTGAGGCGCGAGATATGGCGACGCGAAGCCGCCCGGAGCGATTGGGAAAATCCATCCCAGCTCGGCTCCGTGCTCGGGGCGGCCTGGGGAGCTCCCGCCGCGGCCGCTGAATCGTAGGTGGGCACCTAGCCCCTCCCGCTCAGCATCGGCAGCACCGTGCGGATCACCTGGATCACGGCGGGACCCATGATGACCATGATGATTGCGGGAAAGATGCACACCACCAGCGGGAACAGCATTTTGGTCGGTACCTTGGCGGCGGCTTCTTCGGCACGGACCTGGCGCTTGTGGCGCAGGTCGTCGGAAAAGACCCGCAGCGAGTCACCGATGCTGGTGCCGAACTTGTCGGCCTGGATGAGCATGGTGGCGAACGTCCCGATTTCCTCGACCCCGGTTCGCAGCGCCAGGTTGCGCAGCGATTTCGCGCGCGTTGCGCCGGCGCGCATTTCAAGGTTCGTGAGGTGCAGTTCGTCGGCGAGCGCTTCGCTCTTGCGCCGAATTTCGTCGGCCACCTTGCTCAGGGCGGCGTCCAGGCCCAGGCCGGCTTCGATACACCCGAGCATCAGGTCGGCCGCGTCGGGAAAGTTTTCGAAGATTTCCCGCTGACGCGACCGGGTCGACAAGACGAGCACGATGTTCGGCATGTAGCAGCCGGCGAGCGCCGCCAGCAGCACATAGAAAAGCAGCGTCAGGCCGGCGGATTGGTTCAAAGCCCGCAGCGCCGCGAAGGCGACGCCCGCCAGGAGCAGCGGCAGCAGCGTCTTCGCGCCGAAGTAGATGAGGCGGGCGTTGGGGTTACGGATCCCGGCGTTGAGAAAACGAACTCGCAAAGGCGAGTCTTCCCACTCGCCCTCCGGCGCCGAAAGCCGGGCGAGCGGACCCGCAACCTTCACGACGGTTTCGGTCCACCCCTGTTTTTCCTGCGGCCCGGCAATGGCCTGCAGCCGCTGTTCCGCCCGGGTGGGTGCGAACCACAGCACCAGGCCGGCCAGGCCCAAGGTGACGGCGATGAAGATGAGCGCGGGGAGCAGCATGGAGTTCTCCTAGACGCGGATGCGAACGATTTTTCTCATGATGAAGACGCCGACCAGCATCACGATCAGCATGGACCTGATGATGGAGATGCCGATCGGGTCGGTCCACAGGGGCTTCATGAATTCCGGGTTCAGCAGCGACATCACTGCGCCTAGGAAGAACGGCATCAGTCCCAGGATCCAGGCCGACAGCTTGGCGTCGGACGACAGCACCCTCACCTTGGCCATCAGCTTGAGGCGCTCGCGAACCAGGTGGCTCAGGTTTCCGAGGATCTCGGTCAGGTTGCCGCCGGATTCGCGCTGCGTCAGCACGGCCACCACGAAATAGCGCAGGTCGGTGATGGGCACGCGCTCGCACAGGTGGCTCAGCGCCTGCTGCAGTGACACCCCGAAATTGATCTCGTCGTGGACGGTGCTGAATTCGCCCGCGATGGGTTGCGCCATTTCCTCGCCGCTCATCTTGAGCGCGGACGGAAAAGCATGGCCGGCACGCAAAGCGCGCGTAATGAGGTCGAGCGTGTCGGGAAGTTGGCGCTCGATCTTCGCCATCCGCCGGATTCTCATGTAACGCACGTACATCACGGGAATCGCGCCGAACACTACCGCTGCGGCAAGTCCCCACAGGAAACTCTGGTGGGCGAAGACCTGCACCGCGAACAATGCCACCACGCCCAGGATGATGCAGGCCGAAAGGAGTTTTGCCACTGTCCAGTTCAACCCGGATTGCAGGATGAACCGATCGAGCGTGCGCAGCCGGGGCAGCCGCTGCAGCACGCGATCGACCGCCGGCAGGTCACTGAGCATCCGCTGTTTCAGCAATTGCGTTTGTGAAGTGTGGTCACGGGACACCGACAGCGCCTTGATGCGCTGCTGGAGCTTGGTCGCCTCCGGTCCTCGCGCCGAACGCCACATCAGGTACAGCGATTCGAGCACGAGCAGGACGGTCACGAAGACCAGCACGGCCATCACGAGAAAGGAGTTTTCTAGGACGGAGAGGCTCATGTTCCGCTCCTTACTGGTATTGCCGCGAGGCATCGAACATCGCATCCGGCAGAACGACGCCGAACGCGCGCAGCCGGTCGCTGAATTTCGGGCGGACGCCGCTGGCCTGGAAGTAGCCCAGCACCTGGCCCTCCGGCCCCAATCCCGTCTGCCGGAAGCCGAAGATTTCCTGCATGGTGATGACTTCGCCTTCCATGCCGGTGATCTCCTGGATGCTGGTGACCTTGCGGCGCCCGTCCACCAGGCGCAGCACCTGGACCACCACCGTGATCGCGGACGCGATCTGCTGGCGTGCCGCCTTGTGGGGCAGGTTCAGGTTGGCCATGCCGATCATGTTCTCGAGCCGGGAAATCGCGTCGCGCGGCGTGTTGGCATGGATGGTGGTGAGCGATCCTTCGTGCCCGGTGTTCATCGCCTGCAGCATGTCGAATGCTTCCGCGCCACGCACCTCGCCGATCACGATGCGGTCGGGCCGCATCCGCAGCGCGTTTCGCACCAGCGCGCGCTGGGTGATCTCGCCCTTGCCTTCGATGTTCATCGGCCGGGTTTCGAGGCGCACCACGTGCGGCTGCTGCATCTGCAATTCGGCCGCATCCTCGATCGTGACCACGCGCTCGCTCTCCGGGATATAGCCCGAGAGGATGTTGAGCAAAGTGGTCTTGCCGGCGCCGGTGCCCCCGGAGATGAGGATGTTGACCTTGGACTTCACCAGCGCCTGGAGCATGTGCGCCATCTCGGGCGTCAGAGTCTTGAGACCTTCGCCGGTCAGGTTTTCCATCTTCAGTGGAATGAACGCGAAACGCCGGATCGAAACCATCGGCCCGTCGAGCGCCACCGGCGGGATCACCGCGTTGACGCGCGAGCCGTCGGGCAGGCGGGCGTCCACCATCGGGCTCGACTCGTCGATGCGGCGGCCGACCAGCGACACGATTTTGTCGATGATGCGCAGCAGGTGCTTCTCGTCGGTGAACGTGACGTTGGTGAGTTCGAGCCGTCCCTTGCGTTCGACATAGACCTGCTGATAGGAGTTGACCAGGATGTCCGACACCGTCGGATCCGCCATCAGCAACTCGAGCGGGCCGAACCCCAGCATCTCGTGCTGGATGTCGCGGATCAGGGACCCGCGCTCCGCATCGTTGATGACGGCCTGCTCCTCGTGCAGCAGGCGCTCCACCATGACGGCGATTTCCTGCCGCAATGCATCGGGCGCGAGCGTTTCGAGGGCGGCCAGGTCGAACAGATCCAGCAGTTTGAGGTGGATGCGCCCCTTGAGCGCCTTGTAGGCATCGCCGTTGGCCGCGGTATGCGTGCGCAGGATGCCTTCGATACCCCCGCCATTGAGCTTTTCGCGCAGCGACAGGAAAGTCTGCTCGCGCGGCAGCGCGGCCATCGGTTGGGAAACGCTCATGTTCATGCCCTCCTGAAAAGACGGTCCAGCAGCCCACCGCCGGCGCGGTTCTCATCCGGGCGCGGACTCAGGGTTTGCGCAAAATCGGCCAGGTGCCTGGCCACGGTGTTTCCCCGCGCGGTCCGGGTCAGCGGGTCGCCGTGGTTGATCGACGCGTTCACTTCGCGATAGGAGTTCGGCACGGTGTTCAGGCGGACGGACCCCAGCGAGCGCTGGACCTCTTCGATGCCGATGTCACTGCCTTTGTCGAACCGGTTGATGATCAGCTCGGTCTTCTCGTGGGGGTAACCCAGCGACTTGAACGCTTCCAGCAGCTTGCCCGCGTTGCGCAGGTCGGGCAGGGCGGACTGCAGCACGGGGAAGATGCGCCACGCCCGGTCCAGTGCCTTGATGGCGATCGTGTCCAGTGAGCGTCCGATGTCCAGCACCACGAAGTCGTACTGGGTTACCGCGAGGCTGAGGATCGCGTCGATATGTTCCGGCTTCACTCCCATCGCATGCGCGAGGTCTTCGGGCGCCGCGAGGATGCTGTAGTTCGGCGTCACCCTCACGGTGGCCGCGGCAAGCAGCGACGCGTCCAGCCGGCTGATGTCCTTTGCCACGTCGGCCAGCGTCGAGGCCGCCTTGCCGTCATGCACGAACGAGAGCGCGTCGCCGAACTGCAGGTTCAGGTCGATCAGCAGGACCGATTTCGTTTCGGCCAGCTGCCACCCGAGATTCGTAGCCAGGAAGGTGGCGCCCGCGCCGCCCTTGCACGGCATGAAGGCCAGGATCTTGCCGAGCTTGCGTGCGGGAGACCCCGCGAGCTTGGCTGCCACCCGGCTCACTGCGGCTTCCAGGGCCGGAGTCGTCACGGGTGACGGCAGCACCTCGCGCACGCCCGCCCGCATCGAGTTGATCAGGAATTCCGGCGTGTGCGTGGAGCACAGCAGGATCACCGCCACCGAGGGATGATGCGTGGTGACGTATTCGACTTGCGCGAGTTCGGCCGTGTCGCAGCACATGCCTTCCACCAGCACCAGGTCGGGCTGCATGCGCTCCGTGATTTCCCGCATCCTGCTCTTGCCGCCCTCGAACAGTGATACGGCGTGGCCATGGGCCTCGAGCCCGCGGCCGATTTCCTCCAGGTGGGCGCGACTGGGTGAGATCGCTGCTATTTTCATCGTCTACTTCCTAGCGTTTATGAGCAGATGGCCGAGCTGTTGGGGTCCTGCCGCATGATTTCCCTCGGCAGGAACGTCTTGAAGGTCGGCATGGGAATCGCCGCCATCGACACCAGTCCCGCGATCGGCGAAATCCAGTGGTAATTCAGTCCGGTGATGGTCACGGTCACGCCCTCGCAATCGGCATGCGTGCAGCCCGTGGGGGTCCAGGCCAGGTTGATGGTGCTGATCTGGGGCAACATGGCTTGCATCTTTGCCAGCACCAGACCCGAATGAGCGGTGTCATCGCAGACGACTGCGTAGCGGGCGCCCGCGCGCGTGGCCTCGTTGGCCGCATTCCAGGTGAACAGCATGCGGCTGAAATCCGTGATTCCCAGCAGGAAGGTGAGGAAAATGATCAGCACCAGCGCGAACTCGACCGCGGTCGCGCCCGCCTGCCGCGCCTTCAGGGGGGCCTTCATAGAAAGCTCCTCATCGTTGCCGTGATGTCGGAAAACAGGACGGTGCCGAAGGGAACACCGAACGCGCTTGCGAACACCGAGTGGAAGCTGTAGCCCGTGATCCGGACGGTGACGGTGTTGATCAGCGGGGCCGAGCCGTTCACGGGAGTGGAGGAGACTTCCTGCCAGGTACAGCAGGAGTCCACCGGCACGTTGGCGAGGGTGAGCCCGAGGGCTAGCGGCGTTCCGGTGCCGGCCAGGTTGCCGTAGACGGCCAGGTTGCGGGCCTGGGTGATATGGGTACCCGGCTGCTGGGTCGACAGGTAGCGGGCCGCATCGCGCACCGACTTGGTCACCGTGTTGTATTGCCAGATCGCCCGTCCGTATTCGGTGGTAATGAACGTCAGCAGCAGCAGGAAGGGCAGCACCAGCGCGAATTCAACGATCGCCACGCCTTTTTGTCTCTTGTTCATCGCGCCTCCTTATCGAACGAGCTGCGGCACCAGCGGGCCGGACCAGCCCCCGGGCATGCCACTCGTGACGCACGGGCTGCCGGCGACGCCGGCCGGGCCGATGTACTCCAGCTGGACATCGACCAGCGGAATGCTCAGGGGTTGCAGCATGAGCATGCAGGACCAATCGACGACCGTGTTCGAGCCATCCACGACGGGGACGACGACGGTGCGCCGGTCGCGCCCGTACTGGTGATGGCCGCCGAGGGCTGTGGCACCAGGCTCTGCGACGACCTGGAAGCTGTTCAGGTCCAGCCCCGTGATCGATTCACAGCTGTGGCCGCCGCCACCGCGCATGTGGGTCCCGTCGTCATCACACGATGCGAAATTCGCGCGCTTGGTTTGAAAGTTTTCGGAAGTCGCAGTGGCGGGCGTGAGGGTCGGCGTCGGGCCGAAGTACGCGTTGGACTGAGCCGGCCAGTTCGTCGCGGTGTAGGCGTAGCCGCTGAAGTCCGGATTGTGATTGGTGGGAGCGGGGCTGACGGTGGGCTTGTAGATGCCGAAGCGGTAGTTCCAGGCGTCGGCGATCGACGCCTGGACGCCGGGTGTTCCCAGGTGATCGCCGACCTTCGTGCCGCACTTGCCATTCATTTCGGCTTCGGTTTCGGCAGCGTTGTTCGACCCGTCCAGGTTGGCCCAGCCGATGTTGCCGTTGGTGGCTGCGCCCGCGCCCATCAACAGGGTCACCCACTCACCGGCTGTGTATCCCCAATAAGGTGGCGTGCTCCCGGTCTTGGGCTTGAGGGCGAGCGGCAGCGGGCAGGAGCTCTGTGAGCTGGCGCGCGTCGCGACGGCGCTGGCCATCACATTGCGGGTGTTCGGGAATTGAGCGGTGTCGCCGGAGAAAGCGCCCAGAGCCTGCATCAGCCACATCTGCACCCCGGGTTGGACGTGCTGGCATTGCGCATACTGGGCGTCCACGGGGTTCGTGGTGGTGTTGTAGCTTCCATTCTTGAAATTGATTTCGGTGGCCACGAGCTGCCCCTTGCCGCTCCAGGTCGTGGACTGGAAGTTGACGGCGTTCAGGTTGCCCGCGGTCATGCCGGCGCTTCTCGCGCGGTCTATCGCGGTCGGCAGCGAGTTGAGTTCCTGGGCGGCGGCCAGTGCGCAACTGTCCATGGCCGTCTGCAGCTCGCCTTTGACGACGAACAGCTTTCCGAAATCCAGGGCGAAGCCGATGAAGCCCAGCAGAAACAGCGTGAGAAGGGCGACGGTGACGATGACCGCTCCCCGCTGGCGATGACGACTGATGTGGCGCATGACGAGTTCTATGGAATTGCGAAATCAACCGTGGGTGTGTTTGCGAAGCGGGCGCTTCAGGCGCAGCCGCTGGTGTTCAGGCAGCTCGAGAGGCGCCCGATGAAGGTATTGAAATAGTTGCCCGTCGTCATGCCGTTGAGGGCCATGAGAAGCACGATCGAGATGACCGCGATGATGAGGGCGTATTCGACGACTTCGCCGCCCTGGTCGTCAATCGCGAACGAGTGGATGGCGTTGAGAATCTTCTTCATGTGTTTCACCTTTGACACTTGCCGATGACCGGTGCGCATGACGAGGTTTCTGGATTGGGAGCCCGGCGCCAGCCGGGCTCCGCGTGGCTTACTGGCAAGCGGAGGTCGTCAGGCAGTTGGCGACGCGCGAGATGAAGGTGCTGAAGTAGCCGCCCGTGGTCAGGCCGGAGAGGGCCAGCACCAGCAGGATGGAAACGACCGCGATGATCAGGGCGTATTCAACGACCTGTGCACCGTCGTCTTCGATCGCGAACGAGCGGATGGAGCTGATAAGTTGGTTCATGGTTTACCTTTCAAACGGTTAAAAAAACAAGAAAAGAGGAGGGGGAAAGAGTAGTTAAAGCATTCGTATTTCCTCCTTCCTTATTGACCGCCACTCGTGGATCCGCCGATGTTGATCACGTTCACAACAGGCGGAGGCGATTTGAAGGAATCCTGGTAACGGATGACGGTCTCGCGCGCGGCCCTGCCATCCATTCCGACGATAGGGGCGGGACTGGCGCCGGCGTTCGGGTTGAGAGTCATCTGCTGGCGCGCCTGGCGGACGGCGTCGCCGAAGCGCGCGTCGTAATTGGGCGTCGGGGAGGCGGCGCAGCCAGCCAGTAGCGCGGCCAACGCAGCGAGAGTGAGGGTCTTGTTCATGGTGTTCTCCGAACAACTGGGGTTAGTTGCTGTCGCCCGCTGCCGGCGCGGTCGATGCGACCGGCGCGGCCTCGATGGCCGAGGACATGGGCGCTTCAGGGGCTGCGATCGGCGCCGGTTCGATGACGGAAGTGGATACCGGGGCCGGCGATGCGACCGGTTCGGCTTCCACGGCGGGCGCGAAGACGGGTTCCGGTGTGACAGTCGGCGCGGCAACTACGGGTACCGCGGGTGCGGATTGCACAGGAGCGGCAACTACAGGCGCGGCGGGTGCGGCTTGTGCAGGAGCGGCAACTACAGGCGCTGCGGGTGCGGCTTGTGCAGGAGCGGCAACCACAGGCGCGGGCTGTGTCGGCGCTTCGGCCGCAGCCGTAGCCGGAGCACTCTTGATGGCGGCTGCGCGTTGCGGTGCCGGCGCCGATCCTTCACCGCTACCCATCAGGATGATGTCGCTGCGGTTGGGCACGACGTGGTTGTCGGTGGGCATGTTCACGGCCGTGGTCAGCGGCTTGACCAGGCGCGGCGTCACCACGAACATCAGTTCGGTCTGGTCGGTCTGGAACTCGGTCGAGCGGAACAGCGCGCCCATCACCGGCACCTCACCCAGGCCCGGGAACCTGTTGATTGCCTCGTTGACGTTGTTCTTGATCAGGCCGGCGACAACGAAACTCTGGCCATCGCCTAGCTGCACCGTGGTATCGACCCGCCGCGTCACCATCGACGGCAGGATGGCGGTGACCCCATTGACGGTGGTGAATGGCGAGCCGGTCTGCGACAGTTCGGAGGCTTCGGAGACCAGTTTCAGGTTGACGCGGCCGCCGTCCAGCACGGTGGGCGTGAATTTCAGCCCGACGCCGAATTCCTTTTCCTCCAGCGTGATCGTGGTCCCGCCAGTGTCCGTGTTCTTGGCGACCGGGATGAAGATCTTCCCGCCGGACAGGAAACTCGCGGCCTGACCGCTGATCGCCATGATGTTGGGCTCGGCCAGCACCCGGATGACGCCGTCGTTCTTGGTGGCATTGATGCCCAGAAGCGTGGCGCCGCGGCCGACAGTGCTCATGCTCGCTGCAGCCGAGCCCGCCCCGGCGCCGGTCGATCCGGCGGCAGCCCCGCTGATGGCTCCGCCTGTGGAATTGGGGTGGAAACGGCCCAGGGTCCCGGCGCCGCCGCCGATGATCCCCGAAATGATCGACGACGTCGCGCCATCGGCCGAAGTCACTAGCCGCGAGAAGTCGAGCCCGAAGCGATCCAGCAGCGTCTTGCTGACCTCGGCGATCTTCACCTCGAGCATCACCTGTTGCGGCGCGTTGATGCGCAGCAGGTTCACGATCCGCTTGGCGTCCCCGTAGGAGGTGGCGACGCTCATCACCTGGTCGAGCTTGACCGAGTCGCTCACGCTGCCCGTGAGGACCAGCGACGTGTCGGCGCCCCTCACCTTGATGCCGGACTCTTCGGGCATCAGCTCGGTCAGCTTCGCTTGCAGCGTGTCGGGGTCGACCGTGACGATGATGTCCTTGACCACGCAACGGCCATCGGTGCTTTGCAACACCACGTTCATGGAACCGGTCTTCTTGCCCAGGAAAAAAAGCTCCGTGGGGCTGAGAAGAGTGATCTCCGTGTCGGCGACACCGTCGCTGGCTTGCGGCCCGCC
>JAGRPN010000332.1 GCA_019449555.1 Ramlibacter sp. | reverse complement strand
CCGGTCTCGCGGCTGCGCGCCTTGGCGCGCTTCGTGAACTGACTCGGCGCAAGTGTTTGAACGGAGCCGTAGGCGCAGAGAGTTTTGCGACGGCCGCGAGACCGGACAAACGCACGGGACGCCGGCGCGCAGCGCCGGTCACCTCGTTGATGCGGCGCGGCCTGCCCGGTCCCGACTTTGCCGCGAGGTCTTGCGTCCTCGCGCTGCGTCAACCTAGGAGTTCTGCATCTCGCCCGACAGCAGCACGCGATGTCCCCGAGTCGTCCGAACGGCATCGACAAGCGCCCGCGCAACGTGGGAGGCGTCGACTGACTTGTAGTTGTCCGGGATCAGCGGCGCCAGCCAGCGCGACACGTTGAGCGCCAGCTTCTCCCCGCCGCGTTCCGGCTGGCCGAGAGCTTCCCGGTCGCCGACGAGGAAAGAGGGACGAGCGATCACCAGCGTTTCGAATCCGAGCGCCGACAGCGCTTGTTCCATCTCGCCTTTGACGCGGTTGTAGAACACGCGTGAGTGTGGGTTCGCGCCCATGGCGCTGACGACGCCGAGCCGTGTGGCGCCGGCCGCCTTGGCCGCTTCAGCCACCGCGAGCACTGCGTCGAAATCGACCGCCCGGAAAGCTTCCTGGCTGCCCGCCACCTTGATCGTGGTGCCCAAAGCGATGAAGGCCTCGCCCACGCGAGGAAGCGCGAACGAGGCCTTGGAAAAATCAACCCGGTGCTGGGTCAGCTTGGGATGCCACAGGGGCAATTCGCGGCGACCCAGCGTGTGGACCGCCGCGACCGAATCATCGGCCAAAAGTCCTTGCAGGATTGCCCGGCCCACGAGGCCCGAAGCCCCCGCCACCAGTGCGGTTCGACCGCCCGCCGCCGCCGCGCCGCCCGCGCCCGCCCATGCTATCGACGCTGGTGCGCAAGGGGTCGGGTTGGCCATCGGTATTCCTCGGCGTGGGATCGCGTTGCACGAAAGGACTCGCGATATTGTGCGCGCCGTCTCGGGGTTGCGCCTCGCTGTCGTCGCGCGGCCGTCCGTTGCCGTTCTGGCGCGGTGCCTGGCCGTTCCCGTTGCCGTTGCGCGGCGCCGGAGCACCGTTGCGCGGCGCCGAAGCACCGTTGCGACCGCCCTGGCCCCCGTTCGCGCGCTGGCCTTGCGGCTGCGGCGCGCCATTGCGCGCGCCGGTGCCGGCGCCATTGCGCGAGGCGCCGTTGCCGTTGCCGTTGCCGTTGCCGTTGCCGTTGCGTGCGCCGCCCTGGTCCTTCTGGCCCTTGTTGTCGCGGATGCGCTGCATCATTTCCTGGCGCGCGGCCTTGGCCGCGGCGGCCATCACCTCGCGGCTCGGCGGCTTGCCCAGGCCGCCCCAGATCGTCTGGCGGCCCATGGCGATCGGCTCGGCGCGCTCGCCGGGCTCGGGCGCGAAGCCCTCGATCACCTGCGCGGGAATCTGGCGCTTGGTGAAGCGCTCGATCTCCTGCATGAAGCCTTCCTCGTCGAGGCAGACCAGGCTCACCGCGGCGCCGTCGTTGCCCGCGCGACCGGTGCGGCCGATGCGGTGCACGTAGTCTTCCGGCACGTTCGGGATTTCGTAGTTCACCACGTGCGGCAAATCGTCGATATCGATGCCGCGCGCGGCGATGTCGGTCGCGACCAGCGCGCGGATGTCGCCGCTCTTGAAGCCCGACAGCGCCTGGGTGCGCGCCGACTGGCTCTTGTTGCCGTGCAACGCCATCGCGTTGATGCCGTTCTTGCACAGGAACTCGGCCACGTTGTTGGCGCCGAATTTGGTGCGGGTGAACACCAGCACCTGGCTCCAGTTGTGTTCCTGGATGATGTGCGCCAGCAGCTGCTTCTTCTTGGCACGGCTGACCGGGTGCGTCACCTGCGTGATGCTCTGCACCGTGGTGTTGCGCGGCGTCACCTGAATGGTCTGCGGGCTCTTCAACAGCCTGTCCGCGAGTTCGCGAATCTCGTCGCTGAAGGTGGCCGAGAACAGCAGGCTCTGCTTTTCCTTGGGCACCAGGGCCAGGATCTTCTTCACGTCGGGCAGGAAGCCCATGTCCAGCAT
>JAGRPN010000331.1 GCA_019449555.1 Ramlibacter sp. | reverse complement strand
CATCGCGCCCTATTTTCCGGATTGGTCTGCCAATGGCGAAGAGGTCCCGCTTCCTGACGACTGGCATTTCGAGTTGGTGCTGGACTATGGCGATCACTCGCCCGATGTGCCGGTGCCCACGCGCGACAGGCCATGGCCTGTCCGTCCCGACCCATTCTCGACGTATCGCGCCGGATTCGAGGTAAGGACATATCGCCGCTGCCAGCGTGTCCTTCTCTTCCACCATTTCTCTCAGGACCCCCAGATCGGTAAGGATTGCCTGGTTCGTTCCACGGATTTCTCTTATTCGGATCAGCAGACACCCGCAGACCCGAAGAATCCTGTTTATACGTTCCTGCAATCGGTGACGCAGACCGGCTATCGCAGGGACGGCAATGGATACCTGCACAAGTCCGTACCCCCGCTGGAGTTCGAATACAGCCAGCCACAGATACGGCCCGAGGTCCTGACCCTGGATGCCGAGAGTCTCGCCAACCTGCCGGAAGGCCTCGATGGTTCACGCTACCGCTGGGTGGACTTGGATGGCGAAGGACTCTCCGGCATCCTGACCGACGCCGGCGGCGCGTGGGGCTACAAGCGCAACCTCAGCCCGCTGAATCAGACGACCCTGCCCGACGGCAGCCGGGCGGCGCGGGCCCGCTTCGGTCCCCTCGAGTCGGTCGGTTCGCTGCCTTCGCGCAGCGATCTGGGCGGCAGGCAACAACTACTCGATCTCTCGGGTAACGGCCAGCTCGACGTCGTCGCCCTGGATGATCCCGTTGCGGGTTTCTACGAGCGAACGCAAGAGGAGGACTGGGAGCCGTTTCAGCAATTCGCATCCTTGCCGCGAATCGACTGGTCCGAACCAAACTTGAAATTCGTTGACCTGACCGGGGATGGTCTGGCGGATGTCCTGATTACTGAAGACGGCGTGTTCACGTTTTATCCGTCACTTGGTGAATCGGGTTTCGGCGCAGCGGAGAAAGTCCACACCTCCTGGGACGAGGAACGCGGCCCGCGCGCTGTGCTCGCCGACAGCGCACAAACCATTTTTCTTGCCGACATGTCGGGGGACGGCCTGAGTGACATCGTCCGAGTCCGCAACGGCGAGGTCTGTTACTGGCCCAATCTCGGCTATGGCCGCTTCGGGGCAAAGGTGGCGATGGACCGTTCCCCGCGCTTTGCCGCCGGCGAGACCTTCGATCCGCGCCGTATCCGCCTGGCCGATATCGACGGATCCGGTGCAACCGACTTGCTTTATATCGGTTACGACGGGGTTCACGTTTGCTTCAACCGTGCCGGCAATTCATGGGCCACACCGCAGCGCATCGCTGTCTTCCCGACCGCAGACAGCCTGAGTGCTGTCCAGGTCATCGACCTGCTGGGCAACGGCACCGCCTGCTTGGTCTGGTCTTCCCCGCTGGCCGGCGAGAGATCTGCGCCATTGCGCTATGTGGATTTGATGGGCGGGCAAAAGCCGCATTTGATGATTCGTTCGTGCAACAACCTCGGCGCCGAGACGCGCTTGCGCTACGCCCCATCGACCCGCTTCTATCTCACCGACAAGATGGCAGGTCGCCCGTGGATTACCAAGTTGCCGCACTTGGTATACGTGGCCGAGCGGGTCGAAACCTACGACTTGATAGGGCGCAGCCGCTTTGTCACCCGCTACGCCTACCATCACGGCTATTTCGACGGGTATGAGCGCGAGTTTCGCGGCTTCGGGATGGTCGAGCAATGGGATACCGAAGAACATCGCGCAGACACGAATTTTCCGGAAGTGGAAGACGCGAACTGGAGTGAAGACTCCTGCGTTCCACCGGTATTGACGCGGACATGGTTCCACACCGGGGCATTCGTCGAGTCAGACGTTGTTTCGCGTCAATACGCTCATGAATACTGGGTTGAGCCCGCCTTGCGAGGAAGTTCACCGGCTGCCATTGCCGCGCGTGAAGCAATGTTGCTGGCGGACACCTTTATCGAAGATGCGAACGGCCTCGACGGTGAGGAACTGCGGGAAGCTTACCGCGCCTTAAAGGGTTCAACCCTGCGTACCGAAGTCTTTTCGCAAGACCGAACACTTCGGGCGGAACACCCTTATACAGTTACCGAACAGAACCTCTTCGTCCGACGCTTGCAGTCACGTGGACCGAATAAGCACGCGGTCTTCCTTACCCAGTCGCGAGAGTCGTTGCATTATCACTACGAGCGACAGCCCAACGATCCTCGCGTTACTCATGATCTCACGCTGGAGGTAGACGAGTTTGGCAATGCCCGGCGTTCGGTCTCCGTCGCCTATGGTCGGCGCGCCGGGTATCCGGAACCAGAGCCGAACCTGTCTGGCAGTTTCCGAACCATGCTGGCGCACGATCAGAATCGGCTGCATATCGGTGCGACCGAACATGTTTTCACCAAGTCCGTCAACCGGCCATGGGATAACAGCATCTTCGATGTCTACCGTGCTCCCCTGCCTTGCGAGGTCATCACCGCCGAATTCACCGGCGTGACCCCCGCCTCCGCTCGCTTCAATTTCGGCGAGATGGATGATCATTGGGCGCCCCTATGGAGTGGGGCGAACGATATTCCCTACGAGGACGTTTCCACACCTGATATTGAAGGCGTCGGGATTCCTGTCGCGTTCGCACGCAGGATCGTCGAGCTAAGCCGCATTCTCTACCGCCACGATGACTTGAACGCGCTGCTCCCACTTGGCCTCATTGAATCGCACGCCTTTCCCGGTGAGTCATATCGAATGGCGTTGACGCCGAGTCTGCTTTCCCGCACATTCGGGACTCGGGTGACGGACGCGATATTGCTGGAGGGTGGGTATATTCGACCGCCCGGCCAGAGTGGCTGGTGGGTTCCCTCCGGGCGGGGGTACTTCTCACCGGGCGACGGCGATACGGCGGTACAGGAGCTCGCCGAGGCCCGCAATCATTTCTACCTGGTCCGGCGGGCAGTGAATCCGCTCGGAGCGGTTAGCCGTGTTGCCTATGATGATTACGATTTGCTGCCGAAGACCGTAACCGACGCGCTTGGCAATGTCACCCTCGCGAGCAACGACTATCGCGTTCTCAATCCATTCCGCAGCACCGATCCGAACGGCAATCACACGGAGGTCGCGTTCGATGTCCTCGGAATGGTGGTTGGAACTGTCGTCAGCGGCAAGACGGGCGAGGGTGATTCGTGGGCAGGCTTTGACACCGACCTGCCAACTGCCGCCATAGCGGCTGCTCGCAGCGACCCGCTCGCGGACCCGAATGCGATTCTCGGCAGTGCGAGCTCGCGAATTGTCATCGACCTGTTCGCCTATTTCCGCACACGCGATCAAGCCAGCCCCGAGCCGCCGATGGTGTACACCCTGAGCCGTGAAACCCACGTCTCCGATTTGCCTGCGGGACAGACGACGCGCTACCACCATGTATTTGCCTACTCCGATGGCTTTGGACGCGAGGCGCAGCACAAGGCTCAAGCCGAAGCGGGACCAGTTCCGAATGTCGGAAGTAACGTGTCACCGCGCTGGGTGGGAAGTGGATGGACCATATACAACAACAAGGGCAAGCCCGTCCGCAAATACGAACCTTTCTTCGCCACTACCCACGCACCGGAGTTCAATGAGCAGGTGGGGGTCAGCTCCGTCCTGCTTTATGACTCCGTCGAGCGACTTGTCGCAACGCTGCATCCGGATAACACGTACGAGAAGACGGCGTTCGATGCATGGCGGCAGGAAACCTGGGATCTCAGTGATACCACCCTGATCGCAGACCCGCGGAATGATCCTGACGTCGGCGGATTTTTTCGGCAGCTGCTCGGAAGCGCACCCAATGCTTTCACGTCCTGGCATGACAGGCGCATAGCTGGCACCTTCGGCAACTCCGCGCAAGAGCGTGCCGCAAGCCAGGATGCCGCACAGAAAGCTGCGGCCCATGCCGGCACACCCACTGTTGCTCACCTTGATTCTCTCGGCCGAACCTGCCTCGGCGTAGCGGACAACGGCATGAACGCCGGCATGCCTCAAAGATATCCGACCCGCACGGCCATGGATACGGAAAGCAAGCCGCTAGCCGTATTCGATGCCGTGGGCCGGCACGTCATGGAGTTCTGTCTGCGCGAACCCCTGCCGGGAGGGGCGAGCGGGTTCCGCTATGTCGCCGGTTACGACATCGCTGGAAATCCTCTGTATCGAAACGGAATGGATGGCGGCGAGCGTCATATGCTCCACAACGTCCTCGGTCACCCGCTGCGGACCTGGGATGCGCGCGGCTTTGTCTTTCGGGTCCGCTACGATGCTTTGCATCGGCCCACCCATCACTTCCTTGGAAGACCTGGATTCGGCGAGACGCTCACCGAGCGTCTGGTTTACGGCGAGACGCACCCGGATGCGTTCCGAAATCTCAGAGGGCGCCTGTTCCGTCACTACGATGCGGCAGGCGTCGCCAGCAACGATCATTACGACTTCAAAGGGAATTTGCTGGAAACTGGCCGGCAACTCGGCGCGGCCTATCGCGAGACGCCAGACTGGTCCGCCATTGCGGCGATCACGGATTCCCCTTCGCTGGATATTCCAGCGCTCGATCTCGCAACTTCCCCATTGCTGGTCGCGGCCGATGGCTTCGCCGCATACAGCCGCTTCGATGCTTTCAACCGTCCGGTTCAGATGGTGACACCGCATACGGCCGGTTCGCCACCCTCGGTGATCCAACCTGCATATAACGAAGCGAATCTGCTGGAACGGATCGACGTTTGGCTCAGGCAATCAGCAGTCCCTGCCGCGCTCCTGAATCCGGCAAGTGCCGATGTTCATGCGGTGACGGGCATTGATTACAACGCCCGAGGCCAGCGTATTGAAGTCGCCTTGGCCAATGGGGCAGTGACAACCTACGCCTACGATCCGGAAAACTTCCGCCTGACTGCCCTCGAGACCACACGCCCCCACGCAGACCCCGACGCCCGTACAGTACAGGATCTCGCCTACGCCTATGACCCGATGGGAAACATTACGCGACTGCGCGATACGGCGGACATACACAACGTCGTCTATTTCCAAAACCAGCGCGTCGAGCCATCATCGGATTACACCTACGATCCGCTTTATCGCTTGATTGCCGCTAGCGGCCGCGAGCACCTGGGCCAGAACGGTGGAACTCTCAATCCGGCGCAGCAGGTCACCAACAATGATGGCGCGCGCATACGCATCCTTCACCCCGGCGATGGCAACGCCGTGGGCAACTATACAGAGCGCTATACCTACGACGCCGTCGGCAATCTCGTCAATATGCTTCACCAGGTGGCGAGCGGCGCTTGGACGCGCCGTTACGCCTATCTCGAGCCAAGCCTGATCACACCCGCCGAAACATCGAATCGCCTCTCCGCCACGAGCCTGCCCGGCGATAGTCCGCTCGGCCCCTATTCCGCGCCGTATGCGTACGACGAGCATGGCAACATGATCCGCATGCCCCACCTGCCGGGCATGACTTGGGACGAACAAGACCACCTGCAATCCACGACACGGCAAGTGGTCAACGCGGGGACTCCGGAAACCACTTTCTACACCTACGACGCCGAGGGGCAACGTGTTCGCAAGGTGACCGAACGGCAAGCTGCGGACGGCGTGTCGCCGACGCGCAAATCCGAACGAATCTACCTGGGGGCGATCGAAATCCACCGGGAATACGACGGGCTGGGGAATCTCGCTTTGGAGCGCGAGACTTTGCACGTTCTGCTGGACCAACGTCGAGTCGCTGTCATTGAAAGCAGGACTCCTCGCACCGTCGCGAATGATCTCGCCCCTGCACGGCTTATCCGTTATCAGCATGGCAACCTCTTGGGCTCCGCTTCGCTGGAACTGGACGACCAGGCCGACGTGATCAGCTACGAAGAGTACTTCCCATACGGCGCCTCTGCTTATCAAGCGGTTCGCAACCAGACCGACACGCCGAAACGCTACCGCTATACCGGCAAGGAGCGCGACGAGGAAAACGACCTTTACTACCACGGCGCGAGGTACTACGCGCCTTGGCTGGGGCGTTGGACGGCGTGCGATCCCGCCGGGCTGGACGATGGCCCGAACGTCTACATGTACGTCCACGGTAATCCGGTGGCCCTCAGCGATCCCACCGGTATGTGGGGGTGGCGCGAGGTGGCCGTTGTTGCCGCTGTCGTCGTTGTGGGAACGGTATTGACGGTCGCTACAGCGGGGGTTGCAGGACCGCTCGTTGTCGGTGCGGTAGCCAGCATCGGCCTGAGCGGCGCCGCAGCGACCGTTGTCACCGGCGTAGCCGTAGGCGCAATAGCCGGTGCCGTCGGCGGCGCGGCAGCCGGCGCAGCGGGCGAGGCTACGCGGCAAACAGTGAATAGCCGGGCCTTGGGTCTTGGTACAGAGTCATTCAGTGGAAGCCGGATCGCCAGTGCGGCGGGGCGAGGCGCGGTCGAAGGTGCCGTGATCGGCGGGGCCGTCGGCGGCATTGCAGCATTTGCTGCCACCGCGGCAGGTGGAGCGGCGGTCGCTGCGGCAGGACGGCTTGGACAGCGTGTTGTTCCCTCCGTCATTCGCCAGGGCGGCGCAGCTTTGGGGCGCGGCATCGTCGGCGCGGGTCGTGCTGTGGCGCGGGCGCCCGGGTTGCGGCAGGCGGGACAGGTACTGGCCCGTGGTGCGCAGGGAATAGGCCGAGGACTTCAGGCGATTGAGAGAGGTGGGCAGGACCTGGGTATATCGATGGCCCGAGGTCTCTTTCAACAAGGATCGCGGGGCGCGCAGGCCGTTGCCCGATTCGCCGCCACGCGAAACATTGCCGCGACATTCAGCTCAGCGCGGGCTCCCACCAGCGGACCCTACGCCGATGTTGGCGGACATCATATTCATCAAGGTGCATCGTATGGTTCTGGCGAGGCGGCCTTGACAAATCCAAATTATCCGGCCGGCATCACGGTGGAACACGGTCGCGGATTCACCCGTGAAATGCACCGATTGGCTGACGCGGTACAACGAAATCTGAATCGGGCCTACCGAGGCGCGACGGTGAACCAACCAATCATCGGTGAAACCGTTCAGATTGCCGCGAGTGGGCAAGGAACTCTAGCGGCGACAGCTAACCCGTTTCTTGAAGATGTCAAAGCCTACTATTCCTTGAGAGCAGCGGGAATCGAACAGGAGGCTAGCTTGAACCTTGTGAATCAATCTTCACGACAACTGCTTTCAACGGGGACGGTACCTGTCAGGGTTCCAACGCGATAACACCGACACAGACGAAGTGAACGTCTTTGACTCGTCGATCGGATTTCTATTTCAACAATACAAAGAACGCGTTCTCGGTCACCGAATACCCGGCCCTCGAGAAATACAGCGCTCCCTGCGAAGTCAACAACATCGAGGTGCATATGGAAACGACAAAGGTGAACGCCAATACCTACTCGGTATCGGGCAGCGTCTCGAGCCCGAACCGCGCCGGCGTCGGCGGACTGCGGGTGCAAGTGGTGGACAAGAACGCTGGAGAAGAGGACATCGAACTTGCCGTCGGCGAGACGGACGCGCTCGGCGCGTACCGGATTTCCTATTCGATAGCGGAATTGCGCAAGCAGGGCAAGCAGGGCAAGCAGCGCAAGGCTGCTCCGGACATCCAGTTGCGCGCGTTTTCCGGGAAGACGTTTCTGGGCGCATCCGAGGTGCGCTACAACGCCACCGCAGACGAAACGCTCGACGTCCCGCTGCCCGCGTCCGCCTCTCGTGCACTGCCGACCGAGCATGAAACCTTGACAGGCGCGGTTGCGGCGCACTACAAGGGGAAACTGCGCGACCTGAAAGAGTCGGGTGATCGGCAGGACATCACCTACCTCGCCAACAAGACGGGATGGGACGCTCGCGCGGTCGCACTTGCGGCGCTCGCCGACCAGCACAGCCACCAGGCCGGGGCTGCGGAAATTCCACCCGCCTGCTTCTACGCACTTTTCCGGGCGGGGCTGCCCGCCGACGAACAGGCGCTGTATCGCGTCAGCGCCGGGACGCTCACCGCGGTGTTGAAGGCGGCGGTGGAGCAGGGGGTGATCCCGCCGAAGATGAGCGAGCAGATCCCCCAGCTCGTGCGGCAGTTCCAGGTGCTGGGCGCCCAGAAGCTGCTGGCCGCCCCGGCCGGTATCGGAATCTCTTCCCTGACCGAGCTGCTGGCCGGCTCCCGTCTCGACAACGCGCAACAGAAGAAATTTGCCGACCTGTATGCGTCGCTCGGGACAGACATGCCTGCGTTCTGGAAGGCGGCCACGAAGGCATTCGGCGAGGCCACCGCGGCACGGCTGCAGACCGACGGGAAACTGAGTTACCTCACCATCAACAACGCACCGCTGATCGCGAAGCTGCATCGGCAGGCGGGCCCTCGCGGCGTCCAGGATACGCGGCAACTCGCGGAACTTGGCTACCACCGCGCCGGGATGTGGGACGCCCTGCTGGCCGAGAAGGTGGCGGTGCCGGCGGAAATTCCGGGAGACACTCCTGCCGCAAAGCGGGCCAATTACGCGGATTACCTCGCGGCACACGTGCGCCTGTCAAACCCCACTGGCTCCCTTGCGGAGATGGTGAAAAGCGGCGACTTCACGGCGCTCAAGTCCGCGGACCGGGTCCATGCCTTCCTGTACGAGCACCAGGACCGGTTCGCCATCGGGGTGCAGCCGGTCGAACAGTACATCGCCGAGCAGAAGGTGACATTGGCCCCAGAGGCGTTGGCGGGGGTGAAGGCGCTGCAACGGGTGTACCAGCTGACACCCGACGACCGTGCCATGACGGGGCTGCTCAATCGAGGGGTCGACGCCGCTTACCATGTCGTGCGCTACCAGCGCGAATCCTTCGTGCAGTCCTTCGCCGCCGATCTCGGCGGCGCGGAAGCAGCCGCGCACACTTACGACCGGGCGGTCCAGGTTCACCATGCGGTGCTGAACGTGGCACTGTCGTACGCCACCGCCAGCAACGCGCCGGGAATCGGGGTGCACAGCCCCGCCCAGATCGTCGAGCCGCTCCCGCCGGCAGCGCACGCCGACGACGTGATCGCGTATGCCACCCTGGAGAGTCTCTTCGGCTCGATGGACTTCTGCGCATGTGAGCATTGCCGGTCGCTTCTGTCGCCTGCGGCCTACCTGGTAGACCTGCTCTCCTTCATCGACCAGCCCGCGCCGCCGCCCGGCACATCGAACCCGCAGACAGTGCTGGCGGCCCGCCGTCCCGACCTGCTGCAACTCCCGCTCACTTGCGAAAATACCAATGTGGCACTGCCATACATCGATGTCGTCAACGAAGCACTGGAGTACTTCGTCGCCAACAACGTGCGCAAGCTCTCCCTGAACGGCTACACGGGCCATGACACAGGGGACGCCGCCTCGGAGGATCTTCTCGCAAGCCCCCAGTACGTCATGGACGCCGCCTACATGTCGCTCGCCGGCGAGATGTTTCCGCCACCCCTGCCATTCCACCAGCCGCTGGAGAACCTCCGCAGGTACTTCAACGCGTTCGACGCGCCGCTGCCCCTCGCGATGGAGCGGGTGCGAAAGGGAGAAGCGTTGGACCGAGGCGCCAATCCCTACGGCTGGCGGGACATACTGATGGAGACGATCGGCATCTCCCGCGCGGAATACGCGATCTTCACCGATGCCACGGCCGTGCCGCTCTGGCGGATGTATGGCTTTCCCAGTGCCACTGCGGATGCGGCGATCATCGCTGCGCTCTCGGGTGCCAAGGCGTACTGCCAGCGCGTCGGGATTGACTATGCCGATCTCGTCGCCATCCTCAAGACGCGGTTCGTCAATCCGGCCAGCGACCTGGTGCCCAAGCTGGCGCGGCTGGGGGTTGAGTTCGTATCCCTTGACGCGCTGCACCGGACCCCGCAGACCATCCTGGACGCCGCCTTCAACGCCCTCCTTCCCACCGGCGCCGGCGCCGTGGATGTCGGCGAGTTCGGGGGCGACACGGCGGCATGGGAGGCGGCCGGCCGAAACTATGCGCCGGTGATCCGTGCTTGGCTCAACACCGGCACGACCTTCGCCGACGTGATGGGGCTGCTGACGCTGACAGATCCCACGGGGAACCTCGATGCCTGCGATTTCGACGCGCTGGAACTGCGCTTCGCCAGGCCCATGGCGGCGATCGGCGACACCTCCACGCGCCTGGGGGCTGCGGACTTCGTGCGCCTGCTCCGGTTCATCCGGTTGTGGAAGAAGACCGGCTGGACCATCGAGCAGACCGATTCCGCGATCTGTGCGCTGTTCCGGGCCGATCTCGCCCCGCTCGCGCCGGCCGACGTGGATACGACGGCCAAGCTCGACGCCGGATTTGCGATCCTCATTCCGCGGGTCGGGGTCGTCATCCGCGTCATGGACGCGCTCCAGTTGCCCGCCAAGCGTGCGCTGCTGCCGCTCCTGGCCTGCTGGTCTCCCATCGGCACCCACGGAGACAACGCGCTGTACCGTCAGCTGTTCCTCAATCCGGCGCTACTGCGCGACGACCCGGCGTTCGGCGACAACGGATACGGGGGTTTCCTCACCGATGCCACGGCGCTGCTGGCCGGGCATGCGCCTGCCTTGAAAGCAGCGTGCAGCCTGAGCGGCGATGACTACGATCGCATCGTGCTGGCCCTGGCCTTCGACGGCACGACGCATCTCACGCTGGCCAACATCAGCGCCATCTACCGGATCGGGTACCTGGCGCGCATCCTGCAATTGAGCGTCCGGGAGCTGCTCCTTCTGATGACGTGCACCGGCCTCGATCCGTTCGGTGTGCCCGACGTGGCCAACCCCGCGATGCTGCAGATCATCACCCTCGTACATAAACTCAAGGACCGTGGGCTCAAGACCTCGGCTGCGCTGTACCTGATATGGAACCAGGATCTCAGCGGCAACGCGGCACCCACGGCCGCCTCGATTGCTGAGCTGGCACGCGCGCTGCGCGGCGACTTCGCGGCCATCGAGGACCAGTTTGCCGTCACGGAGGATCCCGGCGGGGATCTGGCACGCGCCCGGATGACGCTGGTCTACGGGCAGGAGGCTTCGGATGCGTTCTTCGCGCTGCTCGACGACACGTTGCTGCTGGATGTCCCGTACACCCACGGAACGCCCGCACTGGGGGCGGCAATTGGCGCGGCCGACGCCGGGCTCGGCTACGACAACTTCCGGCACCGGCTCACGCATGCCGGGCTGCTCGAGGCGGGAACACAGGCCGCGCTCAAGGCAGTCGCGGGGGTGTCTGCGGCTTTCCGCGATGCGGTGGATCTGCTCTTTGCGCGCAGCGAGGATGCGAAGGGTTCGTTTTTCACCCGCTTCCCCGAGTTGCAGCCGCTCTTCACGGCCTATATCACGTCCGCGAATCCGCCGGCGGTGAAACGCAGCGCGTTACTGGCCGCCTTTCGGCCGGAACTCGCGCGCCGGCGCAAGCGGCAACAAGCCCTGCAGCGGATCGGCGTGGCGGCAGGCGCCGACGAGGAGATGGTTCGCGCGCTGATGGATCCCGCGGCGGCGCCAGGGCTGGTGTACCCGCTGCATGCGTCGGCGCAGCCTGCGAAGCCCGCCATGAACGATGTGCTGGCGCTCGAAACGCCGGGGCTCACGGCCGAGTTCTACTATCGCAATACGGCCACCGGTGGGGTGGGACTGACCGTCCCGGCCGCCGCCGACGTGGACTACTCCCCCACAGGCACAAGTACGTTGCCCCCGAACCCGGTGCCTGGCACGGTCATTTCAGGCATCTGGCGCGGTTCGGTGGAGACTCCTGAATCGGGCTACTACAACTTTGTCATCGAGGCCGATGCCGGTGCCACCGTCGCCCTCTCGCTCGATGGCGTGGTCCGCCCCCTGACGCAGAACGGACTGGTCCGGCGCAACACCGATCCGATCGAGCTGAGTGCGGGGATGCTCTGCGATGTGAGGGTGACCGTCGAAGCAGTGAAGGATGTGGTCTGCATCAAGTGGGAGACTCCGAAGCGGCCGCGCCAGGTGATACCCGCCCGCTACCTGTACCCGACGACGATCCTCGGACCATTCACGAACCTCTACGTACGGTTGCTCAAGGCCACTTCACTGGCGGCCGGCCTGGGGCTTTCCGCCCGCGAAATGGCCCACCTCGCCATCCATCCGGACTATCGTGTCGGGGGTGATGGGTGGCTCAACGTGCTTCCAGTCGCCGGAGCGGCTTCGCAGTTGACGGCGGTGGCGCTGCTCAAGTCGCTGCAAGGCCTTCTCGACTATGCGCGCATCAAGACCGCGGTCGCGCCCGACAGCGACGCCCTGCTG
>JAGRPN010000330.1 GCA_019449555.1 Ramlibacter sp. | reverse complement strand
TTGTGCACCAGCGCCTGGGCGACCAGCATCCTGCGCTTCATGCCGCCGGACAACTGGCGCATGTTGGCGTCGGCCTTGTCGGCCAGTCCGAGGCTCGCCAGCAACTCGTCGATCCAGGCATCGTTGTTCTTCACACCGAAATAGCCCGACTGGATGCGCAAGGCTTCGCGCACGTTGAAGAACGGATCGAACACCAACTCCTGCGGCACGACGCCCAGTTGCCGGCGCGCGTCGGCATAGTCGGCTTGCACGTCGTAGCCGCGCACCGCCACACGGCCCGAGGTCGGGCGCACCAGCCCCGCCAGGATGCTGATCAGCGTCGTCTTGCCCGCCCCGTTGGGGCCGAGCAGCCCGAAAAATTCCCCGGCGTGGATGTCGAAGCTCACGCCGTCCAGGGCCTTGAGCGGGCCATTGCGGGCAGAGGGATAGATCTTGGAGACCGACTGGAACGAAATCGCGGGCATGGGAACGTTCGATTTTACCGGCGAGGGCAGCCCGCCCGCCTGCGCCGCCGCAGTCGCCCTACGCCGGGGCCGGGGCCGGCGCCGGCGCCGGCAGGAGTTCGGCCACGCCATAGAGGGTGGCCAGGTCGCGCAGGCGCGCCGGCAGGCGAGCGACGAAAAAGGTCTTTCCGAGCGCCAGCGCTTCGCGGCGGCACTCGAGCAGTACCGCCAGCGCGGACGAATCGAACGCGGAGAGCGCCGCCGCGTCGGCCACGATCACCTTCTCGGGTTGCGAACGCATCCCTTGCGCCAGCATGCGGCAACAAGCCGCGGCATGCTCGTGGGTGAGTACGGCCGGCAACACCAGCATGCATCAGCCCTTCTTCGCGTTGCCGTTCGGGCTCGTATTCGTGTTCGCGTTCGACTTGTTCCGCTCCGCCAGCGCGGCGATCAGCCCTTCCACGCCCTTGGCGCTGATTTCCTGCGCGAACTGGTTGCGGTAGGTCTCCACCATCCACACGCCCAGGATGTTGAGGTTGTAGATCTTCCAGCCCGCGCCCTGGCCGGGCGTCTTTTCCAGCCGGTAGTCCAATTGGATCGGGTCGCCGCGGCCGCGGACTTCCGTACGCACCACCACGTCCGTGTCCGAAGGCGAACTGCGCTGCGGCTTGATGCTGATGGTCTGGTCGTCCACCTGCGCCAGCGCGCCGGAATAGGTGCGGACCAGCAGGATCTTGAATTCGTCCTGCAGGCGCTTCTGCTGCTCGGGCGTGGCCTGCCGCCAAGCCGGTCCCACGGCCGCCGCCGACATGCGCCGGAAGTCCACGTTGGGCATGATCTTGCTGTCCACCAGCGCCAGGATCCTGTTGGTATCGCCTGCCTTGATCTTCGGATCGCCTTTGATCGAGGCCAGCACTTCATCGGACAGCCGCTTGATCATCACGTCCGGCGCTTCATCGGCCGCCATTGCCACAGGCGCCGCGCCTGCGAAGGCCGCCAGCCCAAAGAGGCAGGCCGCCAGTCGCACGACTACACGTCTATTCATTCAATTTCCTTTCATGTCGGATCGCTCCGCGATTCTCGTTGGAAGTGCGGCACCGAGTCCGGTTCCGGGTCATTGCCCGCGCTTGAAACAACCTGAAACTCACCGCGCCGGTGCCGAGGCCGGTCCGCGCGGCTGCGGGGCCGCAGTCGCGGCCGGCTCGTTGGGGGGAGGCTCGGGCGGTATCTGACCGTCCTGTGGCTCCACTCCGTCGGACTCCCTGCTATCGAAGATTTCGGCTCGCCGCTTCTGCAGGTAGGCATCGCGTGTGAAGCTGTACTTGTCCAGCGCCGCTCCCTCGATGAGGCCGCCAATCCTCAACAGGTTCGACCGGGTGTCCACGGCCCGCAGCACGTACAACGCATTCCGGTCGTCAACCTGGCTCAAGTGGTGGACCGGGTCGGCCCGGCGATCGAGCGGCAACGCTGCCGTGTCGCGCAACGTGGAGGGGCCCAGCAAAGGCAGCACGATGTACGGGCCCGCCGGAACGCCCCACCGACCCAGCGTCTGGCCGAAATCTTCCTTGTGCCGTTCGATGTTCAATTCGCTCGCGATGTCGAGGACACCACCGAGCCCGAAAAAGGTGTTGACGTTGAGCCGCATGAAATCTTCGGCGGCGTTCTGGAACTTGAATTGCAGCACGCTGTTGACGAATGACCAGGCATCGCCCAGGTTCCCGAAAAAGTTGCTGACGCCGGTGCGCACCAGCGGCGGCACCCCATCCTTGTAGGCGGTCGCCGCGGGCTTCAGCACCATGGCGTCGACGCCGTCGTTGAACTGCATCACCTTCCGGTTCAAGGGTTCCAGCGGATCCCGCGGATTCGTGTTGAATCCGGCGCATCCGCCGACGAGCATCGACACGGCGGCCAGCAAGGCCACTACGGCGCGGCGCGCGCCCGCGGCCGGCTCGGAAATCCTGGGTGTTGTTCTCATTTCTTGGGTGGCGGGCCGGAGGTGCCGGGTTCGGCAGCCTTGTTATAGAGGAACTGGCCGATCAGGTTTTCCAGCACCACGGCTGACTGGGTGGTGGTAATGGTATCCCCTGGCGCCAGATTTTTCTCGTCCGCGCCCGCCTCCACCCCAATGTACTGCTCGCCGAGCAGGCCGCTGGTGAGGATTTTCAGCGAACTGTCCTTCGGGAAGGCATAGCGGCTGTCCAATGCCAGTGTGACTCGCGCCTGGAACGACTTGTCGTCGAAGCTGATCGAGTCGACCCGGCCCACCACCACGCCCGCGCTCTTGACCGCCGCCTGGCGCTTGAGCCCACCGATGTTGTCGAACTTGGCCACCACGTGATAGGTGGGCTGGAAACTCAACGACAGCAGGTTGGCCGATTGCAGGGCCAGGAAAAGGATGGCGGCCGCACCGATGAGTACGAACAGGCCTACCCACACATCGCTCTTGGAACGTTCCATCGCGGTCTTTCCAGTCTTCTAGTCAGTTGGGGACAGAACTGAATGTCTGTCCCGCAAGGTTTCAAATACTAAACATCATGGCCGTGAGGATGAAATCCAGCCCCAGCACGGAAAGGGAAGCGACCACCACGGTGCGCGTGGTCGCCCGCGAAACGCCCTCGGGTGTGGGCTGGGCCTCGAAGCCCTCGAGCAAAGCGATGAAAGTCACCGTTACGCCGAACACGAAACTCTTGACGACGCCGTTACCGACGTCCTTCCAGACGTCGACACCACTTTGCATCTGGCCCCAGAACGCGCCCGGGTCCACACCGATCAGAACCACGCCCACCACCCAGCCGCCCAGGATGCCCACCGCGCTGAACACCGCGGCCAATACGGGCATGGCGATCACGCCGCCCCAGAAGCGCGGCGCGAGCACGCGGCGCACGGGGTCCACAGCCATCATTTCCATGGCGCTCAGCTGCTCGCCGGCCTTCATCAAGCCGATCTCGGCTGTCAGCGAGGTGCCTGCACGGCCGGCAAACAGCAGCGCCGTGATCACGGGTCCGAGTTCCCTCAGCAGGCTGAGCGCGACCATCAGGCCCAGCGCCTCGGACGAGCCGAAGCGTTGCAGGATGTAGTACCCCTGCAAGCCCAGCACAAAGCCGACAAACAGGCCCGAGACCGCAATGATCGCCAGGGAATAGTTGCCCAGGAAATGCACCTGGTCGCGGATCAGGCCAAACCGCCTGAAGCTTGCCCCGAAAAGCGTCACCAGCCGCATGAACAGTCGGGCTCCGCGGCCCAGGTCGGCCAGCTTGCGCCGCGTCACAAAACCCACGTGCGCCGGATTAAGCCAGCTCATCGGTGAATTCCCATTGCTTGGACGGTAACGCTCATCAGCCGAACCCTCCGCCGAAATCCTGAGCCACCGTCGGGCCGGGATAGTGGAAATGCACCGGACCGTCCGGCCGGGCATGGACGAATTGGTCCACCAGCGGATCGACGGAATGCATGACCTCCTGCGGTGTGCCCTGCGCGGCCACTTTGCCGTTGGCGAGCACGATCACCTGGTCCGCGATACTGAAAGTTTCTTCCAGATCATGCGACACCACGATGCTGGTGATGCCCAGCGTATCGTTGAGCCGGCGGATCAGTTGAGCCGCCGTGCCCAGCGAAATCGGATCGAGGCCGGCGAATGGTTCGTCGTACATGATCAGTTCCGGGTCGAGGGCGATTGCCCGCGCCAGGGCGACCCGCCGCGCCATGCCGCCGGAAATCTCGCTGGGCATCAGGTCACGCGCGCCGCGCAGCCCGACGGCGTTGAGCTTCATCAGCACGATGTCGCGCACCAGGTTTTCGGGCAGCCGCGTGTGCTCTCGCAGGGGAAAGGCCACGTTGTCGAAGACACTCAGATCGGTGAACAGGGCGCCGAACTGGAACAGCATGCCCATGCGCCGCCGCGCCGCATACAAGCCCGTCCGGTCGAGCCCGGCGATGGACTGGCCGTCGAACAGGAGTTCCCCCTGCTGCGGCTTGACCTGGCCACCGATCAGACGCAGCACCGTCGTCTTGCCCCCGCCGGACGCGCCCATGAGGGCCGTCACCTTGCCGCGTTGGACGGTAAAGGTCAGATCATCCAGGATGGGGCGTTGGCCGTAGCCAAACCGCAAGTGGCGGCATTCGACAAGTGCCCTGCTATCGGGATCGGTCATCCGGCCATGCGGGCCGGAGCGAGGCCGGCCGTTGAGGGAAAGCCTGAATGATAAAGGCTGAGTTGTTAGCTCCGCATTAGCGCATCAGCTCCCCCCTCGGCTTTAGCCGTGTCAGCGAGGTGGATCGCTGGATCCAGTGAGGAATTCATCGACCGCTCGCGCGGCTTGGCGACCCTCGCGCAGCGCCGGCTCTGCCGGCGCCACCCCGTGCGCCCCTTGGGGCGATTTGCGAGGGTCAGCGCGGTAAGTCGCTGAATCCCATGAGAAATTCATCGACCGCTCGCGCGGCCTGGCGACCCTCGCGAATCGCCCAGACGACGAGCGATTGCCCGCGGCGCATGTCGCCCGCGGCGAACACATTGGGCACGCTGGTGGCGTAGCCGCCGATGAACTCGGTCGTGGCCTTGGCGTTGCCGCGCGCGTCCTTCTCGACGCCGAAACCGTCCAGGATCGTGGCCACCGGGGAGACAAAACCCATCGCGAGCAGCACGAGGTCGGCCTTGATGACTTTCTCGCTGCCGGCTACCTCGACCATCTTGCCGTCTTTCCATTCCACGTACACCGTCTTCAGGCCCGTGACTTTGCCCTTCTCGCCGAGGAACTCCTTGGTCGCGATCGCGAATTCCCGCTCGCAGCCTTCTTCGTGGCTGGAACTGGTACGCAGTTTGTACGGCCAGTAAGGCCAGGTGAGCGGCTTGTTTTCCTGTTCGGGCGGCTGGGGCAAGAGTTCGAACTGCGTCACGCTGGCCGCCCCGTGGCGGTTGCTCGTGCCTACACAGTCGGAGCCGGTGTCGCCACCGCCGATGACGATCACATGCTTGCCGTCAGCGCGGATCTGGCCCTTGACCTTGTCGCCGGCGTTCACCTTGTTCTGTAGGGGCAGGAACTCCATCGCGAAATGGATCCCGTCGAGATCGCGGCCGGGCACCGGCAGGTCGCGCGACTGTTCGGCGCCGCCCGTCAGCAGCACGGCGTCGAACTGCCTTTGCAGCTCTTTCGGCTCGACGCTCTCCTTGGCCCAGTTGACGACCTTCGAGCCTTCGGGCAACTTGCCCACCATCACGCCGGTGCGGAACGTGACGCCCTCCGCCTTCATCTGCTCGACCCGGCGGTCGATGTGGACCTTCTCCATCTTGAAGTCGGGGATGCCGTAGCGCAGCAGGCCGCCGATGCGGTCGTTCTTCTCGAACAGAGTCACGTCGTGGCCGGCCCGTGCGAGTTGCTGCGCGGCGGCCATGCCGGCCGGCCCGGAGCCCACCACGGCCACCTTCTTGCCCGTCCTCACCTTGGCCGGCCGGGGCTTGACCCAGCCATGCTCCCACGCGCGATCGATGATCGCGTGCTCGATCGACGTGATGCCGACCGGGTCGTCGTTCACGTTGAGGACGCAGGCTGCTTCGCACGGGGCCGGGCAGATACGGCCGGTGAACTCCGGGTAGTTGTTGGTCGAGTCCAGCACGGCGAAAGCGTTCTGCCAGTCGGCGCGGTACACCAGGTCGTTGAAGTCCGGGATGATGTTGTTGACGGGACAGCCGCTGTTGCAGAACGGCGTGCCGCAGTCCATGCAGCGCGCGCCCTGGATCTTCGCCTGTTCATCGGTCAGCCCGACGACGAACTCCTTGTAGTTCTTCACGCGCTCGCGAACCGGCCGATAGCCTTCCTCGACGCGCTCGTATTCCATGAACCCGGTGATCTTTCCCATCTTTCTTTTCCTTCTAGGCCGCGGCCACCGTGTCGTGCTTCATGGCGACGTGCGCGTTGTTGCCGGTGCTGGCCGCCTCGACTTCGCGCTCGTACATCTCGGCCAGCGCGCGCTTGTATTCGTTCGGGAAGACCTTCACGAACTTCGTGCGCGACACGTTCCAGCTGTCCAGCAGTTCGCGGGCGCGGCGGCTGCCGGTCCAGCGGTTGTGCTCCTCGAGCAGCTTGCGCAACAGGGCTTCGTCGGTCTGGTCCTTGTGCATGCGGGTCTTGGCGCCGGCCTTCTGCTCGGCCGCTGTGCCCACACTTTCCAGCGAGACCATGGCAGTGTTGCAGCGGCTGGCGAACTGGTCATCCTCGTCGTAGACGTACGCGATGCCGCCCGACATGCCCGCCGCGAAGTTGCGGCCGGTCTTGCCGAGCACCAGCACCGTGCCGCCTGTCATGTACTCGCAGCCATGGTCGCCCGTTCCTTCCACGACGGCCGTCGCGCCGGACAGTCGCACCGCGAACCGTTCGCCCGCCACCCCGCTGAAGAAAGCCTCACCGGCGGTCGCGCCGTAGAGCGCCGTATTGCCGATGATGATGTTGCTGGTCGCTGCGCCCCGGAAATCGATGCTCGGACGCACCACGATCCGGCCGCCCGACAGGCCCTTGCCGGTGTAATCGTTGGCGTCGCCGATCAGGTACAGCGTGATGCCCTTCGCGAGAAACGCGCCGAACGACTGCCCGCCCGTGCCTTCCAGCTGGATGCGGATCGTGTCGTCGGGCAGGCCCTCCGGGCGCACCTTGGTGAGCGCACCGGAGAGCATCGCGCCGACCGAGCGATTCACGTTGCGGGCGATCTCGATGAACTGCACCTTCTCGCCCTTCTCGATGGCGGGACGGGATTTTTCGATCAGCACCCGGTCCAGGCTCTTGTGCAGCCCATGGTCCTGCTCCTCCTGGTGGAAGCGCGGCACATCGGCGGGCACGTTCGGGCGCGCGAACAGCCGGCTGAAATCCAGCCCCCTGGCTTTCCAATGCTCGACGCCCTTCTTCATGTCCAGCAGGTCGCAGCGGCCGATCAGCTCGTCGAACTTGCGGATGCCCAATTGCGCCATGATCTGCCGCACTTCCTCGGCCACGAAGAAGAAATAGTTGACGACATGCTCGGGCTTGCCGGCGAACTTCTTGCGCAGCACCGGGTCCTGGGTCGCCACGCCGACCGGGCAGGTGTTGAGATGGCACTTGCGCATCATGATGCAGCCTTCGACCACCAGCGGCGCGGTGGCGAATCCGAACTCATCGGCGCCGAGCAACGCGGCGATCGCCACGTCGCGGCCGGTCTTCATCTGGCCGTCCGCCTGCACGCGGATCCGGCCGCGCAGCCGATTGAGCACCAGTGTCTGCTGCGTTTCGGCCAGGCCGATCTCCCACGGGCTGCCGGCATGCTTGATGGACGACCAGGGCGAGGCGCCGGTGCCGCCGTCATGGCCGGCGATCACGACATGGTCGCTCTTGCATTTGGCCACGCCCGCCGCGACCGTTCCGACCCCCACTTCCGACACCAGTTTCACGCTGATGGAAGCTTGCGGCGCCACGTTCTTCAAGTCGTGGATCAGCTGGGCGAGGTCCTCGATCGAGTAGATGTCGTGGTGCGGCGGCGGAGAGATCAGGCCGACGCCCGGCACCGAGTGGCGCAGGAAACCGATGTACTTGGACACCTTGCCGCCCGGGAGCTGGCCGCCTTCGCCGGGCTTGGCGCCCTGGGCCATCTTGATCTGGATCTGGTCGGCCGAAGCGAGATACTCCGCCGTCACGCCGAAGCGCCCGGATGCGACCTGCTTGATGCGCGATCGAAGCGAGTCGCCTTCATTGAGCGGGTAATCCACCTCGACGACGTCGCGGCCGATGATGTCGGCGACAGTCTGGCCCTGGCGGATCGGGATGCCCTTGAGCTCCTGGCGATAACGTGCCGGATCTTCGCCGCCCTCGCCTGTATTGCTCTTGCCGCCGATGCGGTTCATCGCGACCGCCAGCGTGGTGTGCGCTTCCGTGGAGATCGAACCCAGCGACATCGCACCGGTGACGAAGCGCTTCACGATCTCCTTGGCGGACTCCACCTCGTCGATCGGGATGGCCCTGGACGGATCGATCCTGAACTCGAACAGCCCCCGCAACGTCATGTGCCGGCGGCTCTGGTCGTTGACCAGCTGCGCGTATTCCTTGTACGTGTTCCAGTTGTTCGCCCGCGCCGCGTGCTGCAGCTTGGCGATGGCGTCGGGCGTCCACATGTGCTCTTCGCCCCGGGCGCGCCAGGCGTATTCGCCGCCGGCGTCCAGCATGTTGGCCAGCACCGGGTCGTCGCCGAATGCGGCTTTGTGCATGCGGATCGCTTCCTCAGCGATCTCGAACACGCCGATGCCCTCCACCCGGGTTGCGGTACCGGTGAAGTACTTCTCCACCGTGTCGCTGTTCAGGCCGATCGCCTCGAACAGCTGGGCGCCGCAGTAGCTCATGTACGTGCTCACGCCCATCTTGGACATGATCTTGGCCAGGCCCTTGCCGATCGCCTTCACGTAGTTGTAGATCGCCTTGTCGGGCGACAGCTCGCCGGGGAGGTCCTTGTGGATGGAGACCAGCGTTTCCATCGCGAGGTAGGGATGCACCGCCTCCGCGCCGTAGCCGGCCAGCACGCCAAAATGATGGACCTCGCGCGCCGTCCCGGTCTCGACCACCAGGCCCGCCGTCGTGCGCAGGCCCTCGCGCACCAGGTGCTGGTGAACCGAAGACAGCGCCAAAAGCGCCGGAATGGCGACCTGCGTCGGGCTGACGCCGCGATCGCTGATGATCAGGATGTTCTTGCCACCCTTGATCGCGTCCACAGCTTCGGCGTTGAGGGATGCCAGCTGGGCTTCCACCCCCTCATGCCCCCAAGACAGCGGGTAGGTGATGTTCAGCGTGTGCGTGCGGAACTTGCCGTGCGTGTGGCTTTCGATGTCGCGCAATTTGGCCATGTCGGCGAAGTCCAGGATCGGCTGGCTCACCTCGAGGCGCATCGGCGGATTGACCTGGTTGATGTCGAGCAGGTTGGGTTTCGGACCGATGAACGAGACCAGCGACATCACGATCGCCTCGCGGATCGGGTCGATCGGCGGGTTCGTCACCTGCGCGAACAGCTGCTTGAAATAGTTGAACAGCGGCTTGTCCTTGGACGAGAGCACGGCCAGCGGGCTGTCGTTGCCCATGGAGCCGATGCCTTCCTCGCCGGCCTGCGCCATCGGCGACATCAGGAACTTGATGTCCTCTTGCGTATAGCCGAACGCCTGCTGGCGGTCCAGCAGGTCGACGTCGCTGTGCGGGATCGTGCCCGAGGTGTCGGACAGGTCGTCGAGCTTGATGCGCAGGTTCTCGATCCACTGCTTGTAGGGCTTGCTGTTGGCGAGGTTCGCCTTGAGTTCCTCGTCATCGATCATCCGGCCCTGCTCCAGGTCGATCAGGAACATCTTCCCCGGCTGCAGGCGCCATTTGCGAACGATCTTGTTTTCCGGCACCGGCAGCACGCCCGACTCCGACGCCATGATCACCAGGTCGTCGTCGGTCACGCAATAGCGCGAGGGACGCAGGCCGTTGCGGTCCAGCGTGGCGCCGATCTGCCGGCCATCCGTGAACACGATCGAGGCGGGGCCGTCCCACGGCTCCAGCATGGCCGCGTGATATTCATAGAACGCGCGGCGCCGCTCGTCCATCGTGCTGTGCTGCTCCCACGGCTCGGGGATCATCATCATCACGGCCTGGCTGATCGGATAGCCAGCCATGGTGAGCAGTTCGAGGCAGTTGTCGAACGTGGCGGTGTCCGACTGGCTGGGAAAACTGATCGGGTACAGCTTCTTCAAGTCGGCGCCGAGGACCGGTGACGACATCACGCCTTCACGCGCCTTCATCCAGTTGTAGTTGCCTTTGACAGTGTTGATCTCGCCGTTGTGGGCGACGTAGCGGTATGGATGCGCGAGCGGCCACTCCGGGAATGTGTTGGTGGAGAAGCGCTGGTGCACGAGCGCCAGCGCGGACACGCAACGGGGATCCTTCAGGTCCAGGTAGTACGTGCCCACCTGGTCGGCCAGCAGCAGGCCCTTGTAGACCACCGTCCGGCTCGACATGCTCGGAACGTAGTATTCCTTGCTGTGCTTGAGCCGCAGGTTCTGGATCGCGGCGCTGGCCGTCTTGCGAATCACATAGAGCTTGCGCTCGAGCGCATCCTGCACGATCACGTCGTTGCCACGGCCGATGAACAGCTGCCGGATCACCGGCTCCTTCTTGCGCACGGCCGGCGACATCGGCATGTCGCGATCGACGGGCACGTCGCGCCACCCGAGCAGCACCTGACCCTCGGTCTTGATCGCGCGCTGCAGCTCCTGCTCGCAGGCCAGGCGCGATGCGTGTTCCTTGGGCAGGAAGATCATGCCGACCCCGTACTCACCGGGCGGCGGCAGTTCGATACCCTGCTTGGCCATCTCTTCGCGGTACAGCGCATCCGGCATCTGAACCAGGATGCCCGCACCGTCGCCCATCAGCTTGTCGGCGCCCACCGCGCCGCGATGGTCCAGGTTTTCGAGGATCTTGAGGCCCTGCTGGACGATCGCATGGCTCTTTTCGCCCTTGATATGGGCGACGAAGCCAACGCCGCAGGCGTCGTGTTCATTGGCGGCCGAGTAAAGGCCTTCCTGCTGCAAATGGGAAATCTCGGCACCCGTCGTCATGGCGCCCTCCTGAACATCTGGGGGAAAACCCCGAGGATACTGCGCCGCACCCAACCATGCCAAGCAAAATAATTGGGGTCAGATTCCAATTAACTCTTGTCAACTCGTCTTTGCGAATAAATGGGGACAGAACATCTGCTTGACGGTTTACCGCACCGGAGTTGCCGCGGGTGGACGCCCCGCTCGCGTCTTGCTCACGCGCCGCGCTGTGCGCCGCTGCAGATCGGCTACATAGTCGGACTCGCCCAAAGCCCAGCCGCGCAAGGCCGAGTCCGTCAGCGCCCTCTCCTGCTGTTCAGTGACACCGGAGTGGACGAGCTCCGCGTACGAGGCGTCACGCGCGAACGGTGTATTGCCCAGTTCCCAGTAGAGCGGGTGCGGTGTGATGAGCTTGTCGTAGCGGCGGCCGATGTAATGCGCATGGCTGGACCACGGGTAATCCGCCGCATCGCTGACCAGGCCGGCACGCACCGGATTGAGGTCGATGTACACCATGCAGGCGAGCAGGTAGCGCTCGCTCTGGATCAGCGTCGATCGGTAGCGGCCCTCCCACAGGGTCCCCGTGCGCGCTTGGCGCTGGTTGAAGTAGCGCACGTAGCGCCGGCCCACCGCCTGCATCATCTGCGGAATCGACTGCGATTCGTCGGGAGTCGCGAGCAGGTGGAAGTGATTGCTCATCAGCACATACGCGTGGATGGCGACGCCCGACTTGCGCGCGTGCTCTTCGAGCAATCCCAGCAGTTCCCCGTAGTCGGCGCTGGCAGCAAATATCGGCTGGCGATTGTTGCCGCGCTGGATGATGTGGTGAGCGTAGCCGGGGAGGGTCAGGCGAGGAAGTCGAGCCATGGCGGATTCTGGGTAGGACGCATGAATCTTAATTGGAATCTGACCCCAATTTTCAGGAATCTGGAGGACGCACTGTCTTTTACGGCCGTGAGCCGCACCCGGGCGAAGGATCCGCCCAGTGATTAGTTTGGGTCCGCCGCCTCGAGTCCGGGGTAGCGGACCGCTTCGAGCGCTTGCAAGCCGAACTCCGCAAGCAAACCGCGCAGCCGCTCCGCGGCACTGCGCTTGCGCTGGCCGGTGAAGCTCGCCAGGATGAGTTCGTTTTTCAGGCTGTGTTCCCAGCCCACCAGCTCGGTCACCGTGACCTGGTAGCCGCTGGCTTCCAGATAAAGGCATCGCAGCACATTGGTCAGTTGGCTGCCCAATTCGCGGGTGTGCAAGGGATGGCGCCACAGCTCCGCGAGCGGCGTGCGCGACAGCGCCAGCGCCTTGTTCTGGCGCAGGCGCCCGGCGATTTCGGCCTGGCAGCAAGGCACCAGCACCATGAAGCGGGCCTGCTTGCGCAGGCCGAATGCCATGGCATCGTCCGTGGCTGTATCGCAGGCATGCAATGCGGTGACAACATCCAGGCGGCCGGGGAGCACGGTGGCATCGGCAGCTTCCGCGGCGCTCAGGTTGAGGAAGGTCATGCGATCAAAGCCCAGCCGCGCGGCTAGCGCACGCGAACTTTCCACGAGTTCCGGCCGTGTCTCGATGCCGTAGATGTGGCCCGTCCCACGTTCCCGGAAGAACAGGTCATAGAGAATGAACCCGAGATAGGACTTCCCTGCCCCGTGATCGGCGAGCGTCGGATGATCGGGCCCCACCGGCAGTTCCAGCAGCAGCTTCTCGATGAACTGGTACAGGTGATAGACCTGCTTGAGCTTGCGGCGCGAGTCCTGGTTCATCCGGCCCTCGCGCGTGAGGATATGCAATTGCTTGAGCAGCTCGACCGATTGGCCGGGCCGCAGATCCAGGGTGTCCTGCTTCATGGCGTGTCCAGGCCGCTTGTGCGTGTCGCGCTCGCCGACGTCCACCGGATGCGCCACGGCTCAGGCAAACCGGTTGGGCTCGCACACGACCAGTTTCGCCAGATCGTCGAGCGTCTCGGTGATGATCCTCGCCGCGGGCCAGCTCACGTTCAGGATCTCGAAACCGGTGGCATTGAGCACCCGGAACGCCAGCATCGCCTTCTCGTGATCGGGTGTGACCACGACATTCCCCCGTGTTTCCGTGATGTACTCGAACTCGATCGCCTGCAGCGTGTTCTTTTCCGGATGGCGCTGCTCCTTGCGCTCGTGCTTGACCGGTCCCATCGCCAGGCGGGCCTCGACACGTTGCAGGTCCGGTGGAAAGTTGACGCTCACCGCCCCGCCCAAGGGTGCTCCCACCTGCGGCACGACCCGCCAACCCATCGCGAGATAGTCGAAGACCTCCCGATTGCGCAACATCCTTTTTCTGGCGTCCACACGGAAGTCGATCAGCTTCATCGGCGGCCAGGGCGTCCTGCCGTCGAGACTGAATTTCGGCCCCGCCGGCTTGATGATGTTCAGGTGGCGCGCAAGGTCTTCCAGGTACGAGAGCGTGCTGCGACACGCTGCCTCGGCCTGTGCGGTGTTCTCTTCCAGGTTCGCCTGCAACTGCCCCTGCTGGCTCTGCAACGCGTTGGCCTGCGATCTCAGTTGGTTCAGGAAACTCACGACAAATGCGCCTACGCTGGAATGTGGCGGGATTTTACGTTGCCACCTCGCGCGCGTCGCCGCGCCGCTCGGAGCGCAACAGCGCGCCCACCACGCAAGCCAGCGCGATACCCGCGACGGCGCACCCGCCGGTGACCACCCAGCTCCACTGCCACCCGCCGGCACGGGTGGCGACCCATGCCACCAATGGCGGGCCGGCGAACTGCCCCAGCGCGGACCACTGCTGCATCCATCCGACAGTGGTGGAAATGGTCCGCTCCCCGGGCGCGAGCCGCACGGCCATCGAGAACAACGTGCCGGGAACGAGCCCGCCCACCAGCGAGAACATCAACACGGCGCCATAGCGCAGCCCGGCCGCCAAGCGCGGATCGACCCCACTCCAGATCGGCGCGAAGGCAACAATGCCGCCCAGGCCCATGACGACGAAACCGGTGTAGAGCAACCGCTCCGCGCGAAACCCGCGCTGCAACAAGCGACCCGAGGCGATGTTGCCGCCCATGTTCACCGCGGCCGCCATCGCGGTCGCCGGGCCCGCGATCAGGGTGCTGACTCCGGCTTGCGCATACATCGACGGCAGGAACCCGATCACGGCCAGCCATTGGCTCGAATACACGGCGAAAGTGAGAGCGACGAGCCAGGGACCGGGCGAAGAAAGCGTGCGCTGCAGGCGCTCGAACCATCCTTGCGCGATGGCGGTGCCGTGACCGCGATCGGGGGGCAGCGCGAGCCAGAGCCACAGCGCCATTGCCGAAGAAGCTGCCCCCAGCAGCCACCACCAGACTTGCCAGCCGGCCCATAAGATCAGCAGCGGCCCGCACAGCAGCGCCAGCGCGGTACCGAAGGGCATGTACGCGCCCCACAAACCAAGCGTGGTGTTCATCCGCGCCGGATCGACCAACCGGCGGATCAGGCTGGGTGCCGGCATGGATGCCAGCAGGAACCCCAGCCCCTCGATGGCGCGCAACAGCATCAGCGTCTGCGGATCACGCGCCCAGCCGCCGGCGATGCTCGCCATCGACAGGACCGCCAGCCCCGCGACCATGGTGCGTTTCAGCCCCAGACTGTCCGCCGCCAGTCCGACAGCCAGCCCGAGCGTCATGCCGGCGAGCTGGACCAGCGAGAGCAGGAACCCGGCTTGCATCAGCGACACGCCCAGGGCTTGGCCGAGCACGGGCAACGCGGGCGGCAGCTTGCCCACATGCAGCGCGGCACTGATGCCGCCCAGCACCACCAGAAAAGCCGGCTGCACGCGCGGGACGGTCACGCCAGCAGGTTCCGGCCGGTCAGGCGTTCGTGCTCGCGCGCTGCGAAACGGTCGGTCATGCCCGCGATGTAATCGGCCACCGCCCGGGCGGTGTTCGAGCGCGCGGCGAAGTCGGCCGGCATTTGCGCGGGATCGCGGACATACAGGGCGAACAGTTCTCGCACCACCTGCTGCGCCTGCCCGGTCTTGGCAACCACCTGGGGATGGCGGTAAAGATTGCGCAGCAGAAACTGCTTCAGCACCGCTGATCGGTCGCGCATCGACTCGCTGAACGTCACGAGCGGGCCGGCCTCGCGGGCTCGCCCCGCGCTCGCGGGATTTGCCGCCTGCAAGGCGGCACGCGTGGCTTCGATCACGTCATAGACCTGCGTACTCAGCATGCGCCGGATGATCTCGTAGAGCAGGCGGCGCCCCTGCAGATCCGGGAACTCTTCGAGCGTTTCGGCGTGAAAGGACTGGAACAGTTCGACTTCACCGAGTTGGTCGGTCGTGATCAGGCCCGAGCGCACGCCGTCATCGACGTCGTGGGCGTTGTAGGCGATTTCGTCGGCGAGATTGCACAACTGCGCCTCCAGGCTGGGCTGGCTGTGGTCCAGGAATCGCCGTGCGACCCCGTTCGGTTCGGCGGCGTCCAGGCGCTTCGCGTTCGCCTGCGAGCAGTGCTTGAGGATGCCCTCGCGCGTCTCGAACGTCAGGTTCAGGCCGTTGAAGCTCGGGTAGCGCTCTTCGAGTTCATCGACCACCCGCAAGCTCTGCAGGTTGTGCTCGAATCCGCCATGGGCCGCCATGCACTCGTTCAATGCATCCTGGCCGGCATGGCCAAACGGCGTGTGGCCGAGGTCGTGGGCCAACGCGATCGCCTCCACCAGGTCTTCGTTCAGTTGCAACGATCGCGCGACCGAACGGCCCAATTGCGCGACCTCGAGCGAATGCGTCAGGCGTGTGCGAAAGAGGTCGCCCTCGTGATTCAGGAAAACCTGAGTCTTGTAGACCAGGCGCCGAAAAGCCGTGGAGTGGACGATACGATCCCGATCCCGCTGGTACTCGGTTCGAGTCGGCGCGGGCGCCTCCGCATGGCGCCGGCCGCGCGAGCCGGCCGGATCGCAGGCGTACCGCGCCAGTGCCATTTCAGCCAACGCTGCTGCAGTGCTCGATCACTTCGCGCACCAGGGCATCCGGAGCGGCGCGCACCGACGCCTCACCCGGCCTGTCGATGACCACGAACCTGATCTCCCCGCCCTCGGCTTTCTTGTCGACCTGCATGAGCTCCAGGTACCGATCGGCACCGAGCGCCGGGGCCTGCGTAGGCAACGCTGCCTTGCGCAGCAGCGCAGTGACGCGCTCGACGAATGCGCCGTCGACCAGCCCCAGCCGCTGCGACAGGTGAAGTGCCATCACCATGCCGCACCCGACGGCTTCCCCGTGCAGCCACTGGCCGTATCCGAGCCCGGCCTCGATCGCGTGGCCGAAGGTGTGACCGAAATTCAGGATGGCGCGCAGTCCCGCCTCGCGCTCGTCCTCGCCGACGACCCAGGCCTTGATTTCGCAGCTGCGCTTCACGGCGTGAGCGAGCGCCGCGCTATCCCTGGCCACGAGAGCGTCGATATTGGATTCCAGCCAGTCCAGCAAAGCCATGTCGGCGATCGGCCCGTACTTGATGACTTCTGCCAGGCCCGCGCTGAATTCCCGAGGCGGCAAGCTGCCCAGCGTGTCGAGATCGCAGACCACCAGCAGCGGCTGGTAGAAGGCGCCGATCATGTTCTTGCCGAGCGGATGGTTGATGGCTGTCTTGCCACCGACCGAGGAATCCACCTGGGCCAAAAGCGTGGTGGGCACCTGGACAAAGGGCACGCCCCGCATGTAGCTCGCGGCGGCGAATCCGGCCATGTCGCCCACCACGCCGCCGCCCAGCGCGTACAGCACCGTCTTGCG
>JAGRPN010000329.1 GCA_019449555.1 Ramlibacter sp. | reverse complement strand
GGCAATTCGGGCGGCGCGCTGGTCGATGTGAACGGGCAGTTGATGGGCATCAACACGGCGATCTATTCGCGCTCGGGCGGCAACATGGGGATCGGGTTCGCCATTCCCGTGTCCACCGCCAGGCTCGTGCTGGAAGGCATCGTCAAGGAAGGCGTCGTGCGGCGTGGCTGGATCGGTGTCGAGCCGGCCGACCTGTCGCCGGAGCTGACGGAGACCTTCGGCGTGCAGGCCAAGCGGGGCGTGCTCATCACGGGCGTACTGCAGAACGGCCCCGCGGCGCAAGCGGGCATCCGGCCGGGCGACGTGATCGTCGAGCTGGCGGGCAAGCAGATCTCGAATGTCTCCGAGCTGCTGTCCGGTGTAGCCGCCCTGAAGCCCGGCACCCCCGCCAAGTTCCGCGTGCTGCGCCGCAGCGATGCGCTCGAGCTCAACGTGACGCCCGGGCTGCGGCCCAAGCCGCAGAGGCTGCCGCAAAGATAGCCGGCGGGCGGGGTCGTCAGGTATCGGTGGCCGTGGCGCCCTCTTCCGGCGCCTTGGTGTGCTTGATGAACAGCTGGGCGGCCCAGATGCCGGCCTCGTACAGCAGGCACATCGGGATCGCGAGCGCCAGTTGCGACACGACGTCGGGCGGCGTGATGATGGCCGCGATGATGAACGCCAGCACGATGAAATAGGCGCGGAACGACTTGAGCTTCTCGATGGTCACGAAACCCATGCGCGCCAGCACCACCACCACGATCGGCACCTCGAACGCGAGCCCGAACGCCAGGAACATCGTGAGCACGAAGCTCAAATACGCCTCGATATCCGGCGCCGCCGTGATGCTCTTCGGCGCGAAGCTCTGGATGAACCTGAAAACCTGGCCGAAGACGAAGAAGTAGCAGAACCCCACGCCGATGAAAAACAGCACGGTGCTCGAAATCACCAGCGGCAGCACCAGCTTCTTCTCGTGCGAGTAGAGACCCGGCGCCACGAAGGCCCAGAGCTGGTACAGCACCACGGGCAAGGCCAGCAGGAACGCCGACATCAGCAGGATCTTCAGCGGCACCAGGAAAGGCGAGATCACCGAAGTGGCGATCAGCGTCGCGCCCTTGGGCAGGTGCGCCACCAGCGGCGCGGCGAGCACATCGTATAAGGCCGCCGGACCGGGGTACAGGAACAGCAGCGCCGCCATCACGCCGATGGCGATCATGGCCTTGATCAGCCGGTCGCGCAGCTCCACCAGGTGGGCGACGAACGGCTGCTCGGTGCCGGCGAGCTCATCTTCTTGATTGGGGTCCATCAGTTGAATTTCTGCGGACGGTACCGCGCGACCCGCGCCGCGCCCGAAAGCGCCTTAGTGCGAATGCCGTTGCGGGCTTTGTACCAGCCAGGCGTGGCGCCCTGCTTGATGCGCCAGTTCTTGCGCGGATGCCGGTACTCCGGGTAGGCCGGCGGCGGCTCCGCCAGGGGCTCGGCGCCGGCGGTGCTGGTGGCCTCGGACCAGGTCTTCTCGAATTCGCTGGCGCCCGCGTGGATGGAGCTTTCGACGTCACGCGCCGCCGTCTCCACCGTGTCCTTCATTTTCTTGAGCTCTTCCAGCTCGATCGAACGATTGACTTCCGCCTTCACGTCGGCGACGTACCGCTGCGCCTTGCCCATCAAGGTCCCGACGGTGCGCGCCACGCGCGGCAGCTTTTCGGGACCGATGACGAGCAGCGCGACCGCGCCGATGACCATCAGTTTTTCTATGCCGAGATCGATCACGTTCGCGCTCCCTGGGCGGCGTCCGACGCCATGCGCCGGGACACGCGCCGCGCCGCTGCGCGCAGCCTGGGGTGAAACATCGTCAGGACTTGTTTCTCGCTTCCACGTCGATGGTGGCCTTCTCGGAGCCCGGCTGGGCGTTCGTCACCTGATTGGCGGGCGGGGCCGGCGTTTCGGGCGCGGAGCCTTCCCGCATGCCGTCCTTGAAGCCCTTCACCGCGCCCCCGAGGTCCGAGCCGATGTTCTTGAGTTTCTTGGTGCCGAAGATGAGCACGATGATCAGCAGGACGATCAACCAGTGCCAGATGGAAAACGAACCCATTTCTATGCCTCCTGCCGGGCCGCATCGCGCCAGGCTTGCGCCCCGCGACGGGGCAGTGAATGAATGTGAGTGTGCGCGTACATGTTTGTTCCTGTACCACAGGTGGATTCTAGTCGGGCGGGGGAAGTTCAGCCCCCGCAAGGCCTTTGGCGCGTCAGCCTTTCAGCCACGGGCGCGGCCCGCCGAACACATGGACGTGCAGGTGCTGCACCTCCTGCCCGCCGTCCACGCCGGTATTGATCACCACGCGGTAACCGCCCTGCGGATACGGGCGGCATCCTTCCTGCAGCGCCAGCTTCGGCGCCAGGGTCAGCATGCGGCCCAGCAGCGCCGTATGCTGCGAATCCACTTGCGCGAGGGACGGGATGTGCGCCTTGGGCACCATCAGGAAATGCACGGGCGCCCAGGGGTGGATATCGTGGAAGGCGAGGATCTCGTCGTCCTCGTGCACCTTGCGCGAAGGGATTTTGCCTTCGATGATCTTGCAGAAAATGCAGTTGGGATCGGCAGCGCTCATAGCCTCGTCGATGGAAGATTCACAAACGGGGTGCGGTTATCGGCGAATCGCAGCCAGCCGCGCAGGCAGCGGTACAGGTACCAGAACCCCACGATCGTGTAGGCGATCGCCCCCGGGAAAAAGAAAAGCAGCCACAGCGGCGCCGTGACGACCAGCCACAACATGGTCCACCAGAACGTGGCGATCATGTAATTGTGGTGGCTCAGGTAGAGCTCGTCCTGCTCGTCGGCGCGCTTGATGTAGTTCACGATCACGGCAATCACCGCGAGCATGCCCATGCTGGCCCATGCGACCGTGTGCAGGCCGTAGAGCACGTGCATCACCGTACGGTCATTGGCCGTCTTGGGCTCGAACTGCGCGAAATCGGTTTCGGCCATGGCGCGACTTTAGTCCCCTGCACCCTCGCGCTGCCGCGCCTTGCGCAACGCCTTTTCCTCGATGCCGCTCGTGCCTTCGCGCCGTTCGAGTTCGGCGATGACATCCGCCGCCGTGAATCCGTAGTGCGCCAGGGCGACCATCGTGTGGAACCACAGGTCGGCCACTTCGCCCACCAGCCGTTTCGGGTCGCCGCCGTGCTCGGCGTCCTTGGCCGCCATCACGACCTCGGTCGCCTCCTCGCCGATCTTCTTCAGGAACGCATCCGGCCCGCGCCGCAGCAGGCGGGCAACGTAGCTGGCATCGGGATTGCCGCCATTGGCCGGCTTGCGGGCCTCGATGACAGCCGCGAGGCGGGCGAGGGAGTCGGAGGAGCTCATGGACGTCATCACTTGTAGATGGTTTCCGGATCTTTCAAGACCGGGTCCGCCACCTGCCAGGCACCATCACGGTAAACATGGAAAAAACAGCTGTGGCGGCCGGTATGGCATGCAATCGTGGGCTCGTGCCCCAGCTGGGTCACCTTCAGCAGCAGCACGTCGTTGTCGCAATCCATGCGGATCTCGTGCACCGTCTGCGCATGGCCCGACTCCTCGCCCTTGAACCAGAGCTTGCCGCGCGAGCGACTGAAGTAAACGGCCCGCCCCAGCTCGGCCGTCTTGCGCAATGCTTCGCGGTTCATCCAGGCGAACATCAGCACGTCATTGCTGCCCACTTCCTGGGCGATGACCGGGATGAGACCTTGCGCGTCCCAGCGGACCTGATCGAGCCATTCCATGGCCTTATTGTGACGGATGCGCGGCGCCACGCCAGCCGCGCTCCGCCCGCTGTCACAAGCGCACGGGAATGCCCCGCTGGGCCATCCGGGCCTTGGCCTGGGCGACGGTGAACTCGCCATAGTGGAAGATGCTGGCCGCCAGGACCGCATCCGCCCCGCCCAACTGGATACCGTCCGCAAGGTGGTCCAGGTTGCCCACCCCGCCGGACGCGATCACCGGCACCGTCACGGCGTCGCTCACGGCCCGGGTGAGTTCGAGGTCGAACCCGGCCTTGGTGCCGTCCCGGTCCATGCTGGTGAGCAGGATTTCGCCGGCGCCGCGGCGCGTCATTTCGACCGCCCATTGCACGGCGTCCAGCCCCGTGTTCCTGCGGCCGCCATGGCTGTACACGTCCCAGCCCGGCCCACGCACCGCGGCCTCTTCCGCGCCGCGGCGCTTGGCGTCGATCGCCACCACGATGCACTGGGCACCGTACTTGCCCGACGCGGCTGCGATCACGTCGGGGTTGGCGATCGCGGCCGAATTGAAGCTGGTCTTGTCGGCGCCCGCGTTGAGCAGCCGCCGCACGTCGTCCACCGTCCGCACGCCGCCGCCCACCGTGAGCGGGATGAACACCTGGGACGCGACGTCCTCGATGATGTGCAGGATCAGGTCGCGATCGTCGCTGGTGGCGGTGATGTCCAGGAACGTGATTTCATCGGCCCCCTGCTCGTTGTAGCGCGCGGCGATCTCCACGGGATCGCCGGCATCGCGCAACTGGACGAAGTTGACGCCCTTCACGACCCGGCCGCCGGTGACGTCGAGGCAGGGAATGATCCGCTTGGCCAGCATCACGTGCTCAGTTCGTCGGCTTTGGCCTGGGCCTGCACGAAATCGAGCTCACCGGAATAGACGGCCCGCCCGCAGATCACGCCCTCGATGCCCTCGTCTTCCACCGCGCACAGCTTTTCGATATCGGCGAGGCTCGAGAGACCGCCCGAAGCGATGACGGGAATGTGAAGGGCCTGCGCCAGCTTGACCGTCGCCTCGATGTTGATGCCGGTCAGCATGCCGTCGCGGCCGATGTCGGTGTAGACGATCGATTCGACCCCCCAGTCCTCGAACTTGCGCGCGAGGTCGACCACCTCGTGGCCGGTCAACTTGCTCCAGCCGTCCGTCGCCACCTTGCCGTCCTTGGCGTCCAGGCCGACGATGATGTGGCCGCCGAATGCCGTGCAGGCGTCCTTCAGGAACCCGGGGTTCTTCACCGCGGCGGTGCCGATGATGACGTAGCGCAAGCCGCCGTCGATGTATTTCTCGATCGTGTCCAGATCGCGGATGCCGCCGCCCAGCTGCACGGGAATGTCATCGCCCACGGCCTTGAGGATCGACTTGATCGCGACCAGGTTCTGCGGCTTGCCGGCAAAGGCGCCATTCAAGTCCACCAGGTGCAGCCGCCGGGCGCCGCGCGCCAGCCAGTTGCGCGCCATGGCGGCGGGGTCCTCGCTGAAGGTCGTGGCCTGGCCCATGTCGCCTTGCTTGAGGCGCACGCAGTGGCCGTCTTTCAGGTCAATCGCGGGAATGAGGAGCATAGCGGAGGATAACCAGGCAGATCGCGAGCGACCCGCCTCGTCCTTGCATCAAGGATTCCATTGGAGGAAGTTTCGGTAGAGAGCGAGGCCCTGGTCTGCGCTTTTCTCGGGGTGGAACTGGGTCGCAAAAATATTATCGCGTGCGATGGCCGCGGTAAAGCGCGTGCCGTAATCGGCTTCCCCTACGCTGTGGCGCGCATCCGACGGCCGGGCGTAGTAGCTGTGGACGAAATAGAAATAGCTGCCGTCCGGCACGCCGTGCCAGAGCGCGTGCGGCTGCGTCTGCCAGACCTGGTTCCAGCCCATTTGCGGCACCTTGAACCGGCTGCCATCGGGCTGCAGGCGGCCGGCGAGGTCGAATTTCAACACCTCGCCATGGATCAGGCCCAGCCCGTCGGTGGGCCCCTCGTCGCTTCGATCGAGCAGCATCTGCATGCCAACGCATACGCCGAACAAGGGCTTGCCAGCCGCCGCCTCGAGCACCGATTGCTGGAGCCCGGAATCGCGCAGTTCGCGCATGCAGTCGGGCATCGCCCCCTGGCCGGGCAGGACGACCCGGTCGGCGGCGCGAACCTCTTGCGGCTGCGAGGTCACCACCACGTCGAACCCGCTGCCGCGCGCGACGTGCATGACGGCTTGCGCGACGGAGCGCAGATTGCCCATGCCATAGTCGACGACTGCTACTATTTTCATAGCGAAGAAAATACCGGGAGCGGCCTCAAGCGAAAACGGGGGCGAAGACGTTCAGAGCGAGCCTTTGGTGGAGGGAACGCTGCTGCCCGAGCGCGGGTCGAGCTCCAGCGCCACGCGCAGCGCGCGCGCAAAGGCCTTGAATACGGTCTCGCATTGGTGGTGCGCATTTTCGCCGCGCAGGTTATCGATGTGCAGCGTGACGAACGCGTGGTTCGCGAAGCCCTGGAAGAATTCATGCGCCAGCTGGCTGTCGAAAGTGCCGATCATGCCGCTCTTGAACGGCACGTTCATCACCAGCCCGGGCCGTCCCGAGAAATCGACCACCACGCGCGACAGCGCCTCGTCCAGCGGTACGTAGGCATGCCCATAGCGACGGATGCCGCGCTTGTCGCCCACGGCCTGGTACACCGCCTGCCCGAATGTGATCCCCACGTCCTCGACGGTATGGTGGCCGTCGATGTGCAGGTCACCCTGGGCCTGGATGTCGAGGTCGATCATGCCGTGGCGGGCGATCTGGTCGAGCATGTGATCGAAAAAGCCGATGCCGGTGGCCAGGGTGGCGCGCCCTGCGCCGTCGAGATTGACCCTGACGGTGATCTGGGTTTCGGCCGTGCGGCGGACCACTTCCGCGCGGCGCGGGTTGGCTGGAGCCGGGTCGGCAGGGGTGGAAGCGCCGGTCATAAGGAAGCCTTGAGGGCTGCCAGCATCTTGCCGTTCTCATCGGCCGTTCCGATGGTGAGACGCAGGCAGTCGGCCAGCAATGGGTGCATTTTAGAAACGTTCTTGACCAGCACGCCAAGGGATTTCATCCCCTCGAAGGCTCTCTGGGCGTCCGGCACGCGCACCAGGATCATGTTGGCGTCGCTCGGCCAGGCCTTGACCCCACGCATTTCGGCCAGTGCCCGCTGCACCGCCGAGCGCTGCGCGCGGATGTCGCGCGCCTGGGCTGCGAACACCTCCTCGTGTTCCAGGGCGAACAGCGCCGCCTCGCAGTTGAGCACGCTCACGTTGTACGGCGGGCGGACCTTGTCCACCTGGGCAATCAGCGGCTGCGGGCCGATCATGTACCCGATGCGCACGCCGGCCAACCCGAACTTGCTCATGGTGCGCATCAGCAGCACATGGCCGTGCCGGTTGATCCGGTCGAGGTAGCTCTTGCTGGAAAACGGCTGGTACGCCTCGTCGATCACGACCAGCCCGGGCGCCGCCTCGACGATCTTCTCGATGACCGCGTCGTCCCAGAGGTTGGCAGTCGGATTGTTGGGATAGGCGATATGGATCACGGACGGCTCGTGCTGCTCGATTGCGGCGAGCATCGCCGCCTCGTCCAGCTCGAAATCGGCAGTGAGCGGTACGCCGGTGAACTTCAGTCCCTGCAACTGGGCGCTCATCGCATACATCACGAACCCCGGCACCGGGGCGAGAATGGACGCGCCCGGCACATCGCAGGCGAGCGCGATGAGCGCTATGAGCTCGTCCGAGCCGTTGCCGAGCACGATGTCGAATCCGGTTGGCATGCGCGCATGAGCCGCCAGCGCAGCGCGCAAATCGTTGAGCCGATCCCCCGGGTAGCGGTTGATTGCGACGGCACCCAGCCGCTCGCCCAGCCTGGCCTGCAGTTCGACCGGCAGGCGGTGCGGATTTTCCATCGCATCGAGCTTCACGAGCCCGGCCGAGGGCTGGATCGCGTACGCATGCATGCCCTGCACGTCCTGCCGGAACACGCGCCTGGCTACCTCATCGGTTCTCGAACTCATCGCTTCATCCTCATCTCGGCGGCGCGCGCATGCGCCTGCAGGCCTTCCCCGTAAGCCAGTTCGGCGGCGATCGCGCCGAGCTTGCCCGCACCGGCCTCGCTCACTTCGATCAGGCTGCTGCGCTTCTGGAAGTCGTAGACGCCGAGCGGACTGGAAAAGCGCGCCGTGCGGCTGGTGGGCAGCACGTGATTCGGCCCGGCGCAGTAATCGCCCAGCGATTCGCTGGTGAACGCGCCCAGGAATATGGCGCCGGCATGCCGCAGCAGCGGCTCCCAGCGATGTGGATCGCGGCTGGCGATTTCCAGATGCTCCGGCGCGACGCGGTTGCTGATTTCGCAGGCTTCCTCCATGCTGCGCGTGTGGATCAGCGCGCCGCGGCCGGCGAGCGATTTCGCGATGATTTCCGCGCGCGGCATTTCCGGCAGCAGGCGTTCGATCGCGGCGCGCACCTGCTCGATGTACGCTGCGTCGGGACAGAGCAGGATGCTTTGCGCCAGCTCGTCGTGTTCGGCCTGGGAGAACAGATCCATCGCCACCCAGTCGCAGGGCGTGCTGCCGTCGGCGAGCACCAGGATCTCGCTGGGGCCGGCGATCATGTCGATGCCGACGACGCCGAAGACACGCCGTTTGGCGCTCGCCACATAGGCGTTGCCCGGCCCCGTGATCTTGTCCACGCGTGGGATCGTCGCCGTGCCATAAGCCAACGCGCCGACCGCCTGCGCACCACCGATCGTGAACGCCCGGCTCACGCCGGCGACATGCGCAGCCGCCAGCACCAGCGCGTTCTTCTCGCCGCGCGGGGTGGGAACCACCATGATGATCTCTCCCACGCCCGCGACATGCGCTGGAATGGCGTTCATCAGCACCGAGGAGGGATACGCCGCCTTGCCTCCGGGAACATAGATGCCGACCCGGTCCAGCGGCGTGACCTTCTGGCCCAGGAGCGTGCCGTCTTCGTCGTGGTAGCTCCAGCTCCCGCCGCCGGCTTTCTTCTGCGCCTCGTGGTAGCTGCGCACGCGCATCGCGGCGGCTTGCAGGGCATGACGCTGCGCCGCGGGCAGGCCCTCGAAGGCCGCCTTCAACTCGGCCTGCGTGAGCTCCAGTTGCATGACGGAGGAAGCGTTGAGCGCGTCGAAGCGGTTCGTGAACGCCAGCACCGCCTCGTCGCCGCGCTGCTGCACCTCGCGCAGGATGTCGGCCACGGTCTGCTCGACCTGCGCATCGGCCTCGGCCGACCATTGCAGGCGCGCGCTGAAGTGCGCCTCGAAATCCGGGGCAGTGGTGGACAAGCGCAGGGGAGTCGCGGCCAGGCCCATCGCTCAGTCCTTTCCCAGCGCGCCGGCGAATGCATCGATCACGCCGCGGATCGCATCCTGTTTGAGCTTGAGCGCCGCCTGGTTCACTACCAGGCGCGAACTGATCTCCATGATGCGCTCGACCTCGACCAGGTTGTTGGCCTTGAGCGTGCCGCCGGTGGAAACAAGGTCCACGATGGCGTCGGCCAGGCCGGTCAGCGGCGCGAGCTCCATGCTGCCGTACAACTTGATCAGATCGACGTGCACGCCCTTGGCCGCGAAGAATTCGCGCGCGATGTTGACGTACTTGGTCGCGACCGTCAGGCGCGAGCCTTGCCGCACCGCATTCGCGTAGTCGAAGTCCGCGCGGACCGCCACGCTGACGCGGCATTTCGCGATCCGCAGGTCCAGCGGCTGGTACAGGCCGCCGCCGCCCCAGCCCGCCCCATGCTCGATGAGCGTGTCCAGGCCGGTGACGCCCAGGTCGGCCCCGCCGTATTGCACATACGTGGGGACGTCCGTCGCTCGCACGATCACCACGCGCACTTCCGGCCGGCTGGTCGCCAGGATCAATTTGCGCGATTTCTCGGGATCCTCGAGCACCTCGATCCCGGCGGCCCGCAGCAGCGGCAGGGATTCCTCGAAGATGCGCCCTTTGGACAGGGCCAGCGTGAGCTGCGTTTTCATTTGATCCGTTCGATGTCCGCGCCGATGCCGCGCAATTTGGCTTCCATCTGTTCGTAGCCGCGGTCCAGGTGATAGATCCGGTCCACCATCGTCTCGCCATCCGCCACGAGCCCGGCGATCACCAGGCTCGCGGAGGCGCGCAGGTCCGTGGCCATCACGGCGGCGCCCGAGAGCTTGTCCACGCCCTCGATCATCGCCAGCTTGCCGTCCAGCTGGATGCTCGCGCCGAGCCGCATCAGCTCGTTGACGTGCATGAAACGGTTCTCGAAGATCGTTTCGGTGATCTTCGAGGAACCCTCGCCGATCGCG
>JAGRPN010000328.1 GCA_019449555.1 Ramlibacter sp. | reverse complement strand
TGCGCGCGAACGACACGCCGGTCAGGTCGGCTTCCGTCAGCGGACCGGTCAGCCCCTCGATGATCTCCTGCATGAACGGCCGCTTGCTGACGGGATCGACCCCGTCGATGTACGCGCGCAGCTGCGCCGGCGCGACTCCCACGACCGGTTGCGGGACGAACGCCTGGCGCAGCGTCGGCGTGCCGTTGACCCGCGCGGCATTGCGCGCGAGGCGCGAAAAGACATGGGTGTGGATGGCAACGGTGGGAACACCGTCGGCTTCGACAGCCATTGCGAGCCCGGCGACCGTCGGGCAGCAAGTGCTTCAGAGGCCGACGGCGAACAGCGCTGCGTCGGCTTCGGCGACGACCTTGCCGCGCATCACCGGATCGTCGACCCAGCTTTCGCGCGGCTTCACGATCTCGGTGCGCACATTCGGCATGTGCTCGGCGAACCAGGCCTGCAGCTGCTGCATGAACACTTCGGAATTATCGAACAGGCAATCCACCAGATGGATCAATTTGCCCTCGAGCGTATCCAGCCGCGGCGCAAGCCGCTTGCCGGTGACCACGGGCGCGTAGCCGCGTGGATCGTGCACGGTGAGAAGCTGAGTCATGTGCCCTTCCTTCTTCAAAGATTGGACGAGGCCGCCGGCGCGGGCCAGCGGCCTGATTCCAGATACTGGTGCGCCGAGAAGGCGGCCGCGATGCCGTCGGCCGCCGCGCCGGCGGCCTGCCCGCTGCCGCCGGCGCGCGCGTAACCCGCGCCCAACAGCCCCGGCGCGGATGCCCGCATCGCGGCGTCGACCCCGATGAAGCCGCCGGCATCCAGTTGCACGGTGGCGGCTAGGAACGCCGTGTTCGGCACCAGCCCGGCGTACACGAAAAGCGCATCGACCGGCACCTGCTGGCCGCCGGCCAGTCGCACAGCGGTGACGGCGCTGTCGCCAACGACTTCGCCCACCGTGACGCCGTACCGCACGGCGATCTTGCGCTGCGCCGCGACGCGATCGCGCCAGAATTTCTGGGCGCGCAGCGCGCTGCCGCGCACCAGCAGATGGACCTCGCTCGCGTGCGCGGCCAGCGTCAGCGCCTCTTGGCAAGCCGCGTCGCCGCCACCCACCACCGCGACCGGCCGGTTGCGCAGCAAAGGCGCATCGCAGCTGGCGCAGTGGCTGACACCCTTGCCGAACAGCCGGTCTTCGCCGGGGATGCCCAGCGTGCGCAGGTGGCCGCCGCAGGCCACGATCACCGCGCCCGACTTGACGCTGCCCTCCGCACTGGAAACGATCCACTGCGCACCTTCGCGCCCCAGCTTGTCGGCATCCGCGGTGATGCACTCGACGCCCGCATCCATCGCCGCTTCCTGCGTCATCGGCCCCAGGTCGTAGCCAGCGATTCCGTCCGGATGGCCCGGCAATCCCTGAATCGATTCGATCCCGACCAGCAGGCCCCCGGGCGTCGGTCCGGTGAATACGGTGCAACGCCGTCCCAGCCGCGCAGCCTGCAGCGCGGCGCTCAGGCCCGCGAGCCCGCCGCCGACCACGGCAACATCGGTTTCATTCAATCTTGATCCCTGCTTTCTTCACCACGCCGGCCCATTTCTCGATCTCGGTGCGGATCAGCGCGTCGTATTCCTCCGGTGTCGATCCCACCGGCTCCATGCCGAGCGCGGTCATCCGCTCGCTCAGTTCCGGCGACTTCACCGCGCGGGCGAGGTCCGCACCGATGCGGTGCAGCAAGTCGCGCGGCACACCCGACGGGGCGATGATGCCGATGATGCTCATCGCGGAAAAGCCCGGGACCGTGTCGGCGATCAACGGTATTTCGGGGTTGGCCGCCGCGCGCCGCGGGCTCGACAGCGCCAGCACCTTCATGCGTCCGTCCTTCACGAACGGCATCGACGAAAAGAGCACGTCGAACAGCAGCGGCACCCGGCCGCCGAGCACGTCCTGCTGCGCCGGCGCGCTGCCCTTGTAGGGCACATGGACCATGTCGATGCCCGCCATGTGGTTGAGCATCTGGCCCGCCAGGTGCGTGCCGGTGCCGACGCCGGGCGTGGCATAGCTCAGCTTGCCCGGATTCTTCTTCGCGTAGGCGATCAGCTCGGGGATGTTGTTCACCGGCAGCGAGGGATGCGCGAACAGCCCGAAATGCGACAGGCAGATGTGCGAAACCCCGGCCAGGTCGCGCGTGGTGTCGTACGGAATGCCGGGCTGCAGGCTCGGGTTGATCATGTGCGCGCTGATGGCCATCCCCAGCGTATAGCCGTCCGGGGGTGACTTCGCGACGAACTGGGTGCCGATCATGGTGCCGCCGCCGGGCTTGTAGTCCACGACGACGGGCTGCTTCCAGATCGCCTGCGAGCGCTCGGCGACCAGCCGCGCAATGGTGTCGGTCGGGCCGCCGGGGGCGAACGGCACGATCAGCTTCACCGGGCGCGAGGGCCAAGCCTCGCCCTGGGCGAGCGAGGCCAGCGGCGCGAGCCCGAACGCGCCCAGCGCGGCCAGGGCGGCGCGGCGATCAAAGCGATGGTTCATGGGAAGTCCTTGTAACCCGATCTTCATGCGAGTGCCTCCTCGGCCGGCCGCGCGGACGTCGCCGCCAGCAGCTTGTGCAAGGTCGTGTAAAGCGCGGTGCGCTCGGCCGGCTCCAGCACTTCGAGCAGGCGCATCTGGCTGCGGCGTGCCACGACCTGCACCTGCCGGGCGAGCTGGCGGCCGGCGTCCGTGACGTCGACGATGACCCTGCGTTTGTGGGACTGGTCCACCATCATCGTCACCAGGCGCCGCGCCTGGAGCCCGCGCAGCACGCGGCCGGCATAGGCCTTGTCGAAGAAGGAGGTGCGGCACAGCGCGGCCAGTTGCATCGGGGCCGATTCGCACAGGCGGGCCAGGAGCCGCCATTCGGGCACGGTCAACTCGTGCTGCTTCGCGTAGACGCCGGTGACCTCTGCCTGGATCAGGTTGGCCACGCGCATCAGCAAGGCGCTGGGATAGTCGTCCAGCGCCAGCCGGCCCCCGGCCGGTCCGGCGCGCAGCCAGGGACAGCCCGGCGGATCCGGGCCGCGAACCGCGCGCCTCAATGTGGACATGTCTACATTAAAACGCGGGTCCGCGCCGGCGGCGCTGGTGTTTTCCCTTGCAAGTCGCCATTTACTCGTGGGCAAGGATTTTCTCGATACACCCCGGCCGAGGACCGGCGGCCGGGGGACCCTAGAATGGTCCGCACCGGCGCGCCGGCCGAATTCGCACCCACACTTCATGACCACCCCAACCGACAAACGCCTCATCGGCCCCGTGATCCGGCTGCACGCCGCGGACAACATCGTCGTGGCACGCCTGGACGTGCCGATCGGGACCGCGGTCGCCGGCGAAAACTTCACCAGCCGCAGCCAGGTGCCGGCCGGCTACAAGATCGCGGCGCGCAGGATCGCGAAGGGCGAGCCCATCCTCAAGTACAACGTCACCGTCGGTTTCGCCAACGCGGACATCGAGCCCGGCACGATGGTCCACAGCCACAACACCGAATTTCGCGAGTTCGACCGCGACTACGCGCATGCCAGCGAGTTCCGCGCGATCGAGCTGCTGCCCGAAAGCGAGCGCGCCACCTTCCAGGGCTATGTGCGCGCCAACGGGCAGGTCGGCACGCGCAATTTCATCGGCATCCTGTCCACCGTGAATTGCTCGGCCACCGTCGTGCACAAGATCGCGGAGTGGTTCACGCCGGAGCGGCTGGCGGAATTCCCGAACGTCGATGGCGTGGCGGCGTTCAGCCACGGCATCGGCTGCGGCATGGAGGCGAGCGGCGAGCCGATGCAACTGCTGCGCCGCACGATGGCCGGCTACGCGCGCCATCCCAACCTGGCCGCCGCGCTGGTGATCGGGCTGGGCTGCGAGCGCAACCAGCTCAAGGGATTGCTGGAGCAGGAAAACCTCGTGCCCAACGATCGCCTGCACACGTTCATCATGCAGGAGGCCGGCGGCACGCGCAAATCGATCGAGGCCGGCATCGCCGCGGTGCGCGCGCTGCTGCCCGAGGCGAACAAGGCGAAGCGGCAAACGGTGTCGGCCAGCCACCTCAGCGTGGGCCTGCAGTGCGGCGGCTCGGACGGCTTCTCGTCGATCACCGCCAACCCCGCGCTCGGCGCGGCGGTGGACATCCTGGCGCGCCACGGCGGCACGGGCATCCTGTCGGAGACACCCGAGATCTACGGCGTGGAGCACACCCTCACACGCCGCGCCGCCAGCCGCGCCGTCGGCGAAAAACTGGCCGAGCGCGTGCGCTGGTGGAAGGACGAGTATTCGGTCGGCCGCGACGTGCAGATCAACGGCAAGGTGAGCCCCGGCAACCAGGTCGGCGGGCTGGCGAACATTTTCGAGAAGTCGCTGGGCTCGTCGATGAAGGGCGGCACCGGGCCGTTGATGGAGGTGTACCGCTATGCCGAGCCGGTCACGGCCAAGGGGCTGGTGTTCATGGACACGCCCGGCTTCGATCCGGTGTCGGCGACGGGCCAGATCGCGGGCGGCGCGAACCTGATCGCCTTCACCACCGGCCGCGGCTCGATGTTCGGCTCGAAGCCGGCGCCGTGCGTCAAGCTGGCGACCAACACGCCGATGTTCAACGCGCTGCAAGAGGACATGGACATCAACTGCGGCGAGATCCTGGACGGCACCGCGTCGATGCAGCAGATGGGCCAGCGGATCTTCGAGCTGTTCCTGCGCACCGCTTCGGGCGAGGCTTCGAAGAGCGAAAAGCTGGGCCTGGGCGACCACGAGTTCGTGCCGTGGCAGATCGGCATCCTGGGCTGACCGCACGTTCGACAAGCTCAGGACAATCGGGGCCCTTCGACAGGCTCAAGGCGCCGGGCTGCAGGGCAGCGGTTTTCTCCTACAGAAACCGGCAGGGGCGGGGCGTAGATTGGTCCGATCCAATCAGCTTCATGCAGGAGGTTCCCATGCCTGATCCCCACAACAACGCCAAGATGACCGGCGACTTGCACCCGCCGGAGGTCGAGTCGGAGCTGCCGCTGGAAGAAGGTGGCGACAGCTCGGATGCCCCGGGCACCGGCGGCACGGCGCGCGGGCGCGGCACTGCCAGCGAAGGCGGGCCCGGTCGAGGCATCAAGAAAGCCGGCGTGCTGAAGGATCGCGACGACGCGGCGAGCGAAAGCTCCGGCACGACGCGCGAGTCGGGCGAAGACACGACCGGCCGCCGCGAATAGCCGCTCAGCTTCGGCCCGCCACCGGATGCGAGGCACACCGTCCGCCGCGCGTGTGGGAGACGCGCTTGCAGCGCCGCAGGCATCAGCGGACCCGCCATACGCCTCGGGTCCTACAGGCGGCGGCGCGCTCGCGCCCCAAGATCACACCAGCGGCGCAGCGCGGTGTTGCGCACACCATTCGGGAGAATATCCATGAGACTGCTTCTTCTCTGCGCCGCGCTGGCGGCTGGCCCCGCGATGGCAGGCGACTTGGTGGCAACACAAGGGGGCGATACCGTCCGGCTGCAAGAGGGCCCGTGCACCAGCGAGCTGGTGCTCAACCTGCTGGAACCCAGGCTGCGCGGCGAATACAAGGCCGCCTCAGCGGTTGTCGAAGGCCATACTTTCGCCGGCTGCTGGCGCAAGAACGGCAACGTGGCGCATCTGCTCTACGAAGACGGCGACCAGGGCATCGTCCCGCTGTCGACCCTCAAGCCCGAACTGACGGCCTGAGCAAGCGTTACACCGCCGGCCGGCGACTGACCGCAGCCGAGCGGTCGATCACGGTTTCTGCCGTGTGCTTCCAGACCACCACGGCGAAGCACACGATGGCAACGCCGACCAGCACAGAAACCACCGCCAGCGCCGGCTCGACGGCCGGATTGCCGCGGTACAGCGCCGCGAGCAGCACCATCTGCACGAAGTGCGCGGGAACGTAGAGCCCGACATGCACCTTGGCCAGCTTTGTCGTGGCCGCGGCCGGCCAGTTGCGATAGAACAGGCCGAACAGGCTGAGCGTCACCCACCCCAGCAGGTTGAGGTGCGCGTGCACGGGGAACATGGAATGGTCATGGCTGGCGGCCATGAAGAGGCCAAGGCATACGCCTGCCAACAGGTAGAGAACGGCCAGCCGGAAGCACCAGGCGCTCAGGTTCAGATTGTTCATGCTTGTCTCCAGGGGGGTTTATCGGCGCCGTGCGGCGGTTAACAGCAATTCGTTGGGACCTTCCCAACCCGCGGACGTGGTGAAAGCGTCCAGGCGCTGTTCCATGTCCTTCCACGCGGCCTCGGCCCGTTGCGGGGACAGGCCGCCGAGGATCTGCTGTATCGGGCTGGCCGACGTGCGCACGAAGTCGAGGTAAGCGCCGGCCGAGGGCAAGCGGAACGGCGCCTGCACCGTTGTAGTGGCCACCTCATGAAAGCCGGCGGTACGGAACAGCTCGTCGATCAGTCCGGGCTTGCCCAGGCTCAGCAGCCCGCCCGCCTGATAGGGATCGCGCGGTGGCAGCCCCGCATGCCGCAGCGCCGTGGACATCAGCATGGCGACGCACGGATTGCGCTCGGGCCGTGAGAACACCATCGTGCAGATGCCGCCGCCGGGCCGCAGCGCCCGGTGCATTTGCTCCAGTCCGCGCAGCGGCTCAGGAAAGAACATGAGCCCGAGCCGGCACACCGCGGCATCGAAACTCGCATCCGCCACCGGCAGGCTTTCACCGTCGGCGACCCGTGTCTCGACCTGTTTGAGCCCGGCGTGTTCAGCGTGCGCCTTGGCCAGCGCCAGGATGGACGGTGACAGGTCGGTGGCCAGCACGTAGCCCTGCGGCCCGACGCGTCGCGCGATGTCGAGCGTCTGGTCGCCGGCACCGGCGGCGACGTCGAGCACGCGTGAGCCGGGTTGCACATCGGCCATGTCGAGCATCGCTTCGGTCGCATCGGCGAGCCAGGCGCGGATCACGGGACTGTGGGCGTCCCAGCCGGCGGCGGCCTGATTCCACTGGTCGCGCACGGCGGCCTTTGCATCGACCGGGCTGGCAGCGCTTGGCATCGGCATGGCGGTCACCTTCGAAATCAAGGAAGGCGCAGTCTAGGCGGCAACCGGCTGCGCGGAAAGGCTCAACTTTGCATAATGAGGCCGCATTTCTGCATAACCCAGCATGTTCGATTGGAGTGATCTCCGGTACTTTCTGGCGGTGGCTCGGCACCGCAGCACGGCTGCGGCGGGGCGGGCCCTGAAGGTCGACCAGTCGACCGTGCAACGGCGCCTGGCCGAGCTCGAGCGGCGCATTGGCGCGCCCCTGGTCAAGCGCCAGCAAAGCGGCTGCTGCCTGACCGCCTACGGCGAGCGGCTGCTGCCTCTTGCGGAGCAGGTGGAGCAGTCGGTGCTGGCACTGGAGCGGCACGTGGCCGACGCCCGCCGCGAGGTCAGCGGTGTCGTGCGCGTCACCTGCCCCGAGCCGCTGATGTACCGGATCAACGCTTCCAACCTGTTCGAGCGCCTGTCCCTGCGTCATCCCGCGCTGAAAGTGGAATTCGTGATGTGCGACCGCTATCTGGATCTCTCGCGGGGCGAAGCCGACGTGGCACTGCGGGCCGGCGATACCGAAGGAAACCTGGTCGGCCGCAAGATCGCCGATTCGGCGTGGGCGATTTACGGCAGCCGCAAGTACGTCGATCGCCACGGCCAGCCCGACCGCGTGGAAGACCTCGCGCAGCACGCGCTGGTGGGCTTTGATGGGAGCATGTCAGACCATGGCACGGCCCAATGGCTGCGGCAGGTGGCGCCCAACGGCAATATCGTGGCCAGCAACAACAGCATGCTGGGCATGGTGTATTCGGCCAAGGCCGGCCTGGGATTGGCCGCGCTCCCCACTGTGCTGGGCGATGCGGAGCCGGACCTGGTGCGGGTGCTGGGCCCGATTCCCGAACTGGCGCGAATCTGGCGCATCCTGACCACGCCCGAGCTGCGCCATACGCCGCGCGTTGCCGCCCTCTTCGACTTCATGGTGGACGAGGTGGCAACGCTGCGGGCTATCCTCTCGGGATGAGCCCGGCCGGGGTCGGGCCGGGCTTGGAGTGCTCGGGGGCGGCGACCTATGCAAGCAGCCCGGGCAACAGCGCCATGTCGGCAAAGATCGCGACCGCCCCCGCCGCGCGCAAAGCCGGCGGCACGTCGTGCCCGACCTCCGGTGGGCTGTAGCCGAACACGGTGGCACCCGCGGCAATGCCGGCCGTCACGCCGGGAACGGTGTCCTCGATGACGGCACACCGCGCCGGGTCCACGCCAAGCCCCGCCGCCGCTGCCAGGTACACGTCGGGCGCCGGCTTCGAGTGCGGCAATTCGTGGCCGCTGAAAATGCGACCCAGGAAGTAGCGCATCAGGCCGCATTTCTCGAGCTGCAGTTCGACCTTGAAGCGGTCGGCGCCCGACGCACAGGCGATGCGCCCGCCGAAGCGTTCATGGATCAGCGCCACGGCTTCCATGGCACCACGGATCGGCTGCACGCCGTGCATCAGCCCCTGATTGCGCCGCTCGCGAAAGCGCACCAGCCATTCTTCGGTCAGCGGCTGACCGGTGTGCGCCTCGATCAGCGCGCGTT
>JAGRPN010000327.1 GCA_019449555.1 Ramlibacter sp. | reverse complement strand
GCCTTGCCGAAGATCTCCTTCAGTTTCGCGTCGGCATTGACCATGCGCTTGTTGACGGAGTCCTGCAGCTTGTTCTTCTTGATGTAGGCCCACAGCTTGCTGACGACTTCGGTGCGCGGCAGCGGAGCCGGACCCACGACGGCCGCCAATTGCGGGCTGGGGGTCAACGCCTTCATGAACGCCGCGTTCGGGGTGCGCTTCTTGGCCGGCGCTTTTTTCGCGGCGGCTTTTTTCGCCGGGGCGGCCTTCTTTGCCGGAGCCTTCTTCGCGGCGGCCTTCTTTGCCGGAGCCTTCTTCGCGGCGGCCTTCTTTGCCGGAGCCTTCTTCGCGGCGGCCTTCTTTGCCGGTGCTTTCTTCGCCGCAGCTTTTTTCGCAGTTGCCATGATTATTTCCTTCTGGAAGTTGAGTAATCACCAATGCGAATCTGCATTCCCACTGGCACTGCGGATGCTACTGGAGAAGAAACGCGTTTCCAAGCGAAAAATCGCTTTTTTCACTCTGTCGTGTCGTTTTTTTCACTCGGGATTTGCCGCGTTTTCCCTCTGGAGATCAACCAAGCCGGCCGCAAGCAGCGATGTGCGGGCCCCTCCGCTGCGCTCCGGAGGGCGCCTCGAGGGCCTCGCAGGCGTCCAGGAACGAGCGCGTTCGAAGGGCGCGAAGCACGGCCGGCAAGCGGCGAGGGCGCCCGCGAGCAACCCCGGAACGGGCGTGGAACGCTCGTATGTGGCGCTGGTGAGCAAGTTCTGTATCCTTGCTGGACCGATCATGAACGCCACCGGAACATGACCCCAGCCGTATTCGCCACCTGCGACTTGTGCGATGCACACGAGGAAGACGCCTCCGGTGCTTTTCGCGTGCTGCCGCCCGTGTTCCGGGACTTCGGCGCGCCCGGCCGGTTTGCCGGACGGGTTGCCACGGTGCGCGCGATCGAGGACAACTCGCGGGTTCGCGAAGCGGTGAATTCGCCCGGCGAGGGACGCGTGCTAGTCATCGAGGGCGGCGGCTCGGTGCGCCGGGCCCTGGTGGGCGGCCTCCTGGCTATCGCGGCGGCCAGGAACGGCTGGGCCGGCATGGTGGTGGACGGCGCCGTGCGGGACGCCGCCGAACTCGCGGCTGCCGGCATCGGCATCAAGGCGCTGGCGCTGATGCCGATGCGCTCCGTCAAGCGCGGCGAAGGCCAGCGCGATCTGCCCGTGGTGATCCAGGGCGTCACGGTGCGGCCGGGCGAGTGGCTCTACGCCGACGCCGACGGCATCGTGGTCAGCGCTACAGCCTTGCTCTGACGGGCACCGTCGCGAGCAGTACGCCGGCCAGCGCCGCTGCGAAGGCCACGAGCTGGAGCCAGCCGAGCCGCTCGCCCAGGCCGAAGACGCCGACCAACGCGGCCGATACCGGCAACATGACGGTGAACACGCCGCCCTGTGCCGCCGGCACGACCTTCAACCCTGTCATCCAGAGCCACACCGTCCAGATGCTCGCCGCCAGCGAATAGAACATGAGCAGCGCCCAGATGCCGGATTGGACATCGCCGAAGTCGAAGCGCCAGGCGGCGTACGCGCCGAACGGCGTCGCCAACGCGAAGCCCCACAGGTTGATAAGCGAAGTGATGCGCTTGGGACTGAGCGCGCCGGTGAGCTTCTTGCCGATGACCGCGTATGACGCCTCGCAAAGGACGGCGGCGAACACCAGCAGGTTGCCGAGCCACGCCATCGCGGGGCCACGTGCGCTCGGCCGGTCGGCGGCTTGCGTCGGGCCCCACGCCAGCAACGCGATGCCCAGGCCGGCGCAGGCCGCCGCGAGCCAGATTCGCGGTGCGATCCGCTCGCGCAGGAACGCCCAGCTCAGCAAAGCGACCACGGCGGGAATGGAGGCCATGATCACGCCCGCGGAAAGGGCGCTGGTCAGGCTGACGCCGAACAGCATGCAGATCGTGAACAGGAAGTTGCCGAGGAACGACTCCAGGAACAAGAGCTTCTTCGTCTGCACCGTCATCGGCGGCTCCTGGGCCGGCTTGCGCAGCCAGTGCAGCATGGCCAGCCCGCCGATGCCAAAGCGCAGCCAGGCGAGCAGGAAGACGGGTATCGCCGCGGCCAGGGGCTTGGACAGCGCCACGTAGCTGCCCACGAGCGACATGCTCAGGGCCAGGCAGCCATAAGCGAAGAGGCGGGATGCGCGCGGGCTCATTCAGAATGGCTCTTTTTCGAGGACCGGACGGATCATGCCCGAAGCCCCGTTGCGCCATGTGTTCGTGTACGGCACGTTGCGCCGTGGCGGGCGCAATGACATCAACCGGCTCGAGCCCGCCCCGCGCTACCTGGGCATGGGCGAGGTCAAGGGCATGCTGTACCACTTCGACTGGTATCCGGGCCTGAGCCTGGGCGGCCAAGAGGCGATCACCGTGGTCGGCGAGGTGTACGAAATCGCCCCGCAACTGGAGTGCCTGCTGGATGGCATCGAAAAGATCGTGCCGGGCGACGCGAGCGAATATCTCAAGCGCGAACTGGCCGTCGAAGTGGATGGCCGGCAGCTCCAGTGCCTGGTGTACGAGATCAATCCGGAGCGCGTCCGCGGCCGGCAGGCCATCCGCCATGGCGACTGGATTCTGTTCCATGGCGCGTAAAATCAATGCCACGATATGAAAAGACAGCATGCTGCGCCGCGCCAAATTTTCTCAATATAAGAAATTATTTTCCACATCGAGAAATTATGCAGGCAAGTCGTTGAAATTAAACATGAAATTAATTTGTCTTGTATAAGACATAAGAGATTTCTAGACTCTTCTACAAGACTACAGTAACTCCATCGGCACGCAGCTCTGCAAAAACCAGACGCCGAACGGTTTTTCAGCATCAACCATTGGAGTGAACCATGACATCCTGGACCCAACTGACCCGCGAACAGCAGATCGCCCAACTCGAAAAGGACTGGGCTGAAAACCCGCGCTGGAAAGGCATCAAGCGCGGCTACAGCGCCGCCGACGTCGTGCGGCTGCGCGGGTCGCTGCAGGTCGAGCACACGCTCGCCAGGCGCGGCGCCGAAAAGCTGTGGAACATGATCAACACCGAGCCGTTCGTCAACACGCTGGGCGCGCTGACCGGCAACCAGGCGATGCAGCAGGTCAAGGCCGGCCTCAAGGCGATCTACCTTTCGGGCTGGCAGGTGGCGGCGGACGCCAACGACAGCGGCGAGATGTACCCCGACCAGTCGCTGTACTCGGTCGACTCGGTGCCGAAGTGCGTCAAGCGCATCAACAACACCTTCGCTCGGGCCGACCAGATCCAGTGGAGCGAGGGCAAGAACGCGGGCGACGAGGGCTTCGTCGACTACTTCGCGCCGATCGTGGCGGATGCCGAAGCCGGCTTCGGCGGCGTATTGAACGCGTTCGAGCTGATGAAGGCGATGATCGAGGCCGGCGCGGCCGGCGTGCACTTCGAGGACCAGCTGGCCGCCGCCAAGAAATGCGGCCACATGGGCGGCAAGGTGCTGGTTCCCACCCGCGAAGCGGTGTCCAAGCTGGTCGCCGCGCGGCTGGCCGCGGACGTGATGGGCACGCCCACCATCCTGCTGGCCCGCACCGATGCCGAAGCGGCCGACCTCGTCACGACCGACGTGGACGAGAACGACAAGCCCTTCTTCACCGGCGAGCGCACCGTGGAAGGCTTCTACCGCAGCCGCAACGGCATCGAGCAGGCCATCAGCCGCGGGCTGGCCTATGCCGAGTACGCTGACCTGATCTGGTGCGAAACCGGTACGCCCGACCTGGCCTTCGCCAAAGCGTTCGCCGATGCGATCCATGCGAAATTCCCCGGCAAGCTGCTGGCCTACAACTGCTCGCCGTCGTTCAACTGGAAGAAGAACCTCGACGACGCGACGATCGCCCGCTTCCAGAAGGAGCTCGGCGCGATGGGCTACAAGTTCCAGTTCATCACGCTGGCGGGGTTCCACAGCCTGAATTACTCGATGTTCAACCTGGCCCACGGCTACGCGCGCAACAACATGACGGCCTTCGTCGAGCTGCAGCAGGCCGAGTTCGCGGCCGCCGACAAGGGCTTCACGGCGGTGAAGCACCAGCGCGAAGTGGGCACCGGTTACTTCGACGCCGTGACGACGACGATCGAAGCGCAGGCCTCCACCGGCGCCTTGAAAGGCTCGACCGAGGACGAGCAGTTCTTCGATCGGAAGGCGGCGTAGGCTTCGCTCGAGGCCAGGCCTGAAGGCCTGGAGCTGCGGCCCCGCGTTCCGTCGGACGCGGGGTTTTGCTTTTCGCGTGTTCCTCGGTAGAGTCGGCACTGTCACAGAACCAAGGGGACAGTCTCATGAGCGGCAACAGCGAGAAAACCGGGGTGTTCGATGCGGCCAAGCTCAACCAGAAACGCTGCCCCGACTGCAGCGGCACCGGGGAGCTGCGCTTGGACAGCGAGAACATCAACGAGCACTTCGAGGTCGAAAAGCAGACGGTGATCACCCCCTGCCCACATTGCAATGGCACCGGGTTCGTGCCGATTGCGTGAGGCAGGGTAAAATCGCATCGGCACTGTCCCGAGCAGTGCGCCCACAAGAGCGAGAAAGGCACCCTGGTTATGACACCGCGAACTAGGCCGGAAGGTTCCACGACCCTTTGATGGTCGCGTAGTCGCGTGCGCTGAAGCTCACCCCAAGTTTCCCAGGAAAAGCGCGGCTGCAGGCCGCGCTTTTTGTTTTACCCTGGACGTTTTTCCCATGATCCAAGTCACGCTTCCCGACGGCTCCCGACGCGAATACCCGGGCCCCGTCACGGTCGCCGAAGTGGCCGCGTCGATCGGTCCCGGCCTGGCCAAGGCCGCCATTGCCGGCAAGGTCGACGGCAAGGTGGTCGATACCGCCTATACCGTCTCCAAGGACGCTCCGGTTTCGATCCTCACCGCGAAGGACCCCGACGGGCTCGAGGTGATCCGCCACTCGACGGCCCACCTGCTGGCCTATGCCGTGAAGGAGCTGTTTCCCGACGCGCAGGTCACGATCGGCCCGGTGATCGAAAACGGCTTCTACTACGATTTTTCGTACAAGCGGCCTTTCACGCCCGAGGACGTGGCCGCCATCGAGAAGCGGATGGCGGAGCTTGCGGCCAAGGACGAGCCGGTGACCCGCCGTGTGCTTCCACGCGACGAGGCCGTGGCGCACTTCAAGAGCCTCGGCGAAAACTACAAGGCCGAGATCATCGCGAGCATTCCGGCCAACGAGGACGTGTCGCTGTATCGCGAAGGAAAGTTCGAGGACCTGTGCCGCGGTCCCCACGTGCCGAGCACGGGCAAGCTGCGATTCTTCAAGCTGATGAAGGTCGCCGGCGCCTATTGGCGCGGCGACCACCGCAACGAGATGCTGCAGCGCATCTACGGCACCGCCTGGGCGACGAAGGAGGAACTGCAGCAATACCTCACCATGCTGGAGGAAGCCGAGAAGCGCGACCACCGGCGGCTTGGCCGCGAGCTGGACCTGTTCCACATCGACGACCACGCGCCGGGCGTCGTGTTCTGGCACCCCAAAGGCTGGTCGATCTGGCAGGAAGTGGAGCAGTACATGCGGCGCGTGTACCGCGAGAACGGCTATCGCGAGGTCAAGGGGCCGCAGTTGCTGGACAAGACGCTGTGGGAGAAGACCGGCCATTGGGACAAGTACCGGGAGAACATGTTCACGACCGAGTCGGAAAAACGCGAGTACGCGCTCAAGCCGATGAACTGCCCCGGGCATATCCTGATCTTCAAGCAGGGCATCAAGAGCTACCGCGACCTGCCGCTGCGCTACGGCGAGTTCGGGCAGTGCCACCGCAACGAACCCACCGGCGGCCTGCACGGCATCATGCGCGTGCGCGGCTTCACGCAGGACGACGGCCACATCTTCTGCACCGAGGGGCAGATCCTGCCCGAGTGCACCGCCTATACGACGCTATTGCAGAAGGTGTACCGGGACTTCGGCTTCACCCACATCATCTACAAGATCGCCACCCGCCCCGACAAGCGCATCGGCTCGGACGAGAGCTGGGACAAGGCCGAGCACGCGCTGATGGAAAGCCTGCGCGCCTCAGGCTGCGAGTTCGAGATCTCCCCCGGCGAGGGCGCCTTCTACGGCCCGAAGGTCGAATACACGCTCAAGGACGCGATCGGCCGGCAGTGGCAGTGCGGCACGATCCAGGTGGACTTCTCCATGCCCGAGCGGCTCGATGCCGAGTACGTGGGCGAGGACGGGGCGCGCCACCGGCCGGTGATGCTGCACCGGGCGATCGTCGGCAGCATGGAGCGTTTCATCGGGATCCTCATCGAGCAGTACGCGGGCGCGCTGCCGCTCTGGCTCGCGCCGGTGCAGGTCGCGGTGCTCAACATCACCGACAGCCAGGCCGATTACGCCCGGGATGTGGCCAAAGCGCTGCAAAATCAAGGGCTTAGAGTTGAGCTTGACCTGCGCAACGAGAAAATTACGTATAAAATACGGGAGCATTCGCTGCAGAAGCTGCCTTACATCCTCGTCGTCGGCGACAAGGAAAAGGCTGCTGGTGCTGTCGCAGTGCGCGCCCGGGGCAACCAGGACCTCGGCGCGATGTCCCTGGCCGACTTCTCCCAGAAGGCGGCGATCGACATCGCCAACAAGCGTTGATTTGTCCCGGTGCGGGTCGCCACCCGTGCCGGTGCAAAGGCTGAATCCCGCCCATCCGGTTTGCCGGGGCGACACCGCGCCAGTTTTCGCTACAGTTTGTGTAGCAACTTTTTAGAAGGATTTGGACCATCGCTACTGAATTTCGCGACCGTCGCCAACGCGAGGAACGCAAGCACCGCCTGAACCGGGAAAT
>JAGRPN010000326.1 GCA_019449555.1 Ramlibacter sp. | reverse complement strand
CAATGAAATCCCGTTTGTTCATGCGCTTGTCTCCTGATCGTGGTTATCTGCCGCCAGCTAGAGCGACGGCGTGATGGCGAGCACGACCTTGCCCACATGCCGATTGGCTTCCATGTGCGCCCGTGCCTCGCCGAAGTGCGCAAACGGAAAGACGCGATCGACGAGCGGCTCGATTCGCCCGGATGCGAATGCCGGCAGCAAGTCCGTGGAAAAGGCCGGCACCGCCGCCGCGCGCTGCTGCGCGGTACGCAATTTGTTGGACACGCCGAACAGCGTCAGCCGCTTGGCGTGCAGCGCCTGCAGGTCGATCTGCGCCGTGAGCACACCGTCCACGTACCCGACCACGCCCAGCCGGCCTTCGAACCCCAGGCAACGGATGCATTCGGCAAACACCGAGCCGCCGACTGTGTTGACCACCAGGTCCACGCCCTTGCCGCCGGTGGCTGCCATCACGGCATCGTGGAAATCGCCCTGCCGGGTGGCAATGCCCCGGTCCAGGCCGAGCGGTTCGAGCCGCGCGAGCTTCCCGGGCGCTCCGGAAGTTCCGATCACGCGGGCGCCGAGGTGTTTTGCAATTTGCAGCGAAGCCACGCCGACGCCCGACGACACGCCGGTGACCAACAGCCATTCGCCGGCGCTCAGCCGGCCCTGCAGCACCAGCAGGTCGTACGCCGTCTGGAATGCCAGGGGGATTGCCGCCGCCTGCACGAACGAAAGGTTCGGCGGCACGCGCATGGCCTCGCGCATGTCCATCAACGCGAATTCGGAAAACGCCGCCGGACACCGGCCCATGACGCGCTCACCCGGTTTCCAGTCACCGGCCCGCGGACCCGCCGAGACGACTTCGCCCGCGCCTTCCAGCCCGATCGGTTTCGCGCCCGAACTTCCGATCAGCCCATGGCCCAGGATGAACTCGCCGCGGTTCAGGCCCGCCGCATGCATGCGCACCAGGAGCTGCCCGTCACCGGGCTCGGGCCGGGTCACGTCGCGCAGCTGCAGGGTGGCGCCGTCGGGGCCGATCTGGATCCAGTAAGACTGCATTGCCGATTCCCAGCCGTGAGTTGGGAACCGATGCTAGTGGTTTTCGCAGCGGTACGTAAGGCGGGGACCCCCAACGCTTTCAGTATCGGGCCCGCGCCAAATGCTTTGGATCGCGCGGGTTCGACAGGCTCTGCCCGAACGGGCGCGGCCGTTCAGGCATCGTTCGGGTACACGCAGGGCGGCGCTTCGCCCGCCAACGCCTTCAGCAGGTTCGTCGTGGCCAGCTCGGCCATGGCATGGCGGGTTTCGTGCGTGGCCGATCCGATATGCGGCAGGCAGGTGACCTTCGGGTGGATGCGCAAGGGCGAGTCCGCGGGCAGCGGCTCGGTCGCGAAGACGTCCAGGCCGGCGGCACGCAAGGTCCCGCGGTCCAGGGCATGGAGCAGCGCCTCTTCCTGCACGATCGCGCCGCGCGCGCCGTTGACGAAGATGGCGCCCGGCTTCATCGACGCGAACTCGCGCTCGCCCATCAGGCCGCGCGTCTCGTCGGTCAGCGGCAACGTCACGGCCACGATATCGGCTTGGCCCAACAGGGTCCGCAGCGGCACGTGCTTCGCACGGCCGCCCAGCTCGGGCACGACCACGGGCCGGCGGCTGTGGTACAGCACCGGCATGCCGAAGCCCAGCGCCCCGCGCTGCGCGACCGCCTGCCCGATGCGGCCGAAGCCGACGATCCCCAGCGTCTTGCCGTGCACGTCCCAGCCGAACAGGTCTTCGCCGATGTTGTCCGTCCAGCGGCCCTCCCGCACGAGGTTCGCGAGTTCGACCAGCCGGCGGCTGCTCGCCATGATCAGCGCGAAGATCGTGTCGGCCGTCGTTTCCGTCAGCACACCCGGCGTGTGGCACAGCACGATGCCGCGCGCGCGCAGCGCCGCCAGGTCGTAGTTGTCCACGCCCGCCGAAATGCTGGAAATCGCCTCGAGGCGGGGGGCCCGCGCCAGCAGCGGCGCGTCGACGCGGTAGCTGGAACCGATCAGGCCGTGCGCGCCCGGCAACGCCGTCTCAAATGCCGTCTTCTGCGGCGGGACACGTGGATTCGCCACGGTGACGTCGTGCACTTGCTGCAGCCGCGTGAGCTGGTCCGGCGGCAGCTCCCGAAAAACCAGCACCTGCTTGCGCGGCCCGCTCATAGCCCGGCGGCCTCGAGTTCGGCGCGCGTCGGCAGGCCTTCCGTGTCGCCCAGCACCTGCACCGCACGCGCGCCGATCCAGGCGCCGCGGCGTACCGCGTCCGGCACACTGCGCCCTTCCAGCAAAGCGCTGATGACGCCGACGGCAAAGCCGTCGCCCGCCCCCACCGTGTCCACCACTTCGCGCACCGGAAAGCCCGGCACGTACCCGGAGCCGCTTTCACAGTCGTAATAGGCGCCTTCGGGTCCGAGCTTGACGGCGACGACGCGCGCGCCGAGTCGCCGGTAATACGCGGCAATCGCCTCAGGCGTGCTTTCGCCGGTGAGGAAGCGTCCCTCCTCCAGGCCCGGCAGCACCCAATGGGCCTGCGCCGCCAGGTGATTGATCCAATGGCGCATCAGCTCCGGCGAGGCCCACAGCGTAGGCCGCAGGTTCGGGTCGAACGAGATCGTGCGGCCGGCTTCGCGCACCACTTCGAACGTCTTGCAGGCTGCTGCCAGGCTGCTGGCGGACAGCGCCGGGAAAACGCCGGTGGCGTGGAGGTGGCGCGCCGAGCGCAGCCACGTGTCGTCGACGTCGGCCGGACCCATCCGGCTCGCGGCCGAACCCTTGCGGTGGTATTCGACCGGCGGATCGCTTCCATCGGCGACCCGCCCCTTGAACTGGAAGCCCGTGCGCTGCGCCGGATCGCAGACGACCCGGGAGCAGTCGATGCCCTCGCCCTGCATCTGCGCTAACAGGTAGCGCGCCATGGAGTCGGATCCGAGCCGGCTGGCCCAGGCGACTTTCAGGCCCAGGCGAGCCAGGCCGATCGCCACGTTCGTTTCGGCGCCGGCCGTGCGTTTGTGAAAAGCCTGTGCTTCCTCGATCGGGCCGGGGCGGTCCGCCACCAGCAGCAGCATGGCCTCGCCGAAAGTGGCGACGTCGCAGCCCTCGGGCGGCACGGCATTCATGCGATTGCTTCCATCTGCGCGGCAATCTCGCGCAGCTGCCGGATTTCGCCACGCGTGGTCGCCAGCAAGTCGTCGCCGAGCAGGGGATATTCGATTGCCCAAGGCACGTCCGCGGGCAGCGCGCCCAGCACTGCACGCCAGGGAGCGGCGGAATCCACCAGCGGCACGGCGACCCAGTGCCGGGGCTGCCGCTGCGCGCCTTTGCAATGCACATAGCGCACCTGCGGCGCCAGGGCCTTGGCGGCTTCCAGCGGGCATTCACCCGCCCAATGCCAGTTCCCCATGTCGAAGGTCATCCCCAGCGGCAATCCCCTCGCCGCCACGGCGGCGAAGAACCTGCGCATGGCCGGCAGCGAGCCGGCCAAGGCAGTCTGGTCGTTTTCGATCACGAGTTCGACGGCTCGATGCCAGAGCCGCTCCTGCAGCGCCGCCAGCGTGGCTGCCGAATCGGCGCCGAAGCCGCCGATCGACATCTTGAGGCGCGTGGCACCGAGCGTCGCAGCGCGTTCGAGGCCGCGGTCCAGCGCTGCGCGATCGAGCTCGCCGTCCGCCTGCCACAGACCTTCCGGACTCGAATACACGCAGCGCAGCCCGGCGTCACGAACCACCTGCGCGATCGAAGACAGTTCCGTGGCCGGATCGCCGAGCAACTCCCCACGGATCTCCACGCCGTCGGCGCCGGCGGACTGCGCCAGGCTGGCGAAATACAGCTGGCCGTGCCGGCGCACCTCGGCCGCGCCGAACGAGGAGAGTGAAACGAGGATCTGCTGCATTCAGGCCGCCGGCTGATGGGAGCTCAGGATCTGCCCCAGGAAGTTGCGCGTCTTCTCGTGTCGAGGATTGCCGAAGAATTCCCGCGGCGGCGCTTCCTCGACGATGCGCCCGTCCGCCATGAACATCACCCGGTCGGCCACGCTGCGCGCGAACCCCATCTCGTGCGTGACACACAACATGGTCATGCCTTCCTCGGCGAGGCTGATCATCGTGTCCAGCACTTCCTTCACCATCTCGGGATCGAGGGCGGACGTCGGCTCGTCGAACAACATGATTTTCGGGGTCATGCACAGCGCGCGCGCGATCGCCACGCGCTGCTGCTGGCCGCCGGAAAGCTGGCTCGGGTACTTGCCCGCCTGCTCCGGGATGCGCACTCGCGTGAGGTACTTCATCGCGATTTCCTCGGCCTCCTGCTGCGACAGGCCGCGCGAGCGCATCGGCGCCAGCGTGCAGTTCTGCAGGATCGTGAGATGCGGGAACAGGTTGAACTGCTGGAACACCATGCCGACCTCCCGCCGCACCGCGTCGACGTTGCGCCTGGCGGCGGTGAGGTCGATGCCATCCACGACGATGCGCCCCTTTTGCACCGTCTCCAGGCGGTTGATGCAGCGGATCAGGGTCGATTTGCCTGAGCCCGAAGGCCCGCAGACCACGATCCGCTCGCCCGGCTGGACGGACAGGTTGATGTCGCTGAGCACCTTGAACTTGCCGTACCACTTCTCGACGCCGGTCATGCGGATGATCGGCTCGCCTTGCGGCAGCACGTGCGGTGCGGCGGTTCCAGGTGCGTTCATCGTCGGCGCGCGCGTGCTTACAGCATCTTCGGCAGGTCGGACTCGAGCCACTTGTGGTACAGCTTGTTGAGTTCGCCGTTGCCCGTGTTCTTCACGACGAAGTCGTTGACGGCCCTGAGCAGGTCGTTGTCCGCGGGACGCAGTGCCACGGCCATCTCCTGCTGCTTGAGCACGAACTTCTGCTCGAAGGTGTTGGCCGGCACGCGTTTGGCGATCTGCGCCGCCACGGTGGTCGAGCAGCCGATCGCGTCGACCTGGCCGGAGATCAGCGCCTGCATCCCCGACGCATCGTCGTCGAAGCGGCGGATCTCGGTGCCTTGCGGAGCCATCTGCGTGACGGCCACGTCCTGGGTGCTGGCACGGGCAACGCCGATGCGATAGTTCTTCAGGTCCTGCGCGCCCTTGATGTTCGCCTTCTTGCTGCCGTAGAGCACGATGGTGGCGGCGGAGTAGGGCTTCGAGAACGTGACCTGCTTCGCGCGCTCGGGAGTGATCGCGAGCGACGCGACCAGCACGTCGACCTTGCCGGTGAGCAGGTACGGAATACGGTTCGGCCCGGTGACGGGGACCAGGTTGACCTTCACGCCGAGATCCTTGCCGAGCAGGCGTGCGACGTCGGCGTCATAGCCGTCGGGCTGGTTTTGCGCGTTGGTCGTTCCGTACGGCGGGAAGTCGACCAGCAGGCCGACGTTGATCTCGCTCTTCTTCTTGATGTCCGAGAGCGTATCCGCGGCGGCGAAGGGGGCGGCGGTGGTGAGCATGGCGGCCCCGAGCCCGGCGGCAATGGAGCCGGCGAACATGCGGCGATTCATGGAAAGTGTCATGGGGTGTACTCCGACGTGGTTGGTTCGATGATCGAGGGATGGGGTGTTGCCCGTCTCCTCAACGCGCGAGCGCCGCCGCCTGGCGACGCTCCATCCGCGCGGCCAGCAGCGACAGCGGCCAGCACAGCGCGAAATAGATTGCCGCGACCACGCTGAAGACGAGCAGCGGCTGGAACGTGGCGTTATTGATGATCTGACCTGCGCGCGTGACTTCGGCAAAGCCGATGATCGCGGCGAGCGACGTGCCCTTGATGACCTGGACCATGTAGCCGACCGTGGGCGGTAGCGCGATCTTGAATGCCTGCGGCAGGATCACGTCGCGCATCCGCGCCACATAGTGCAGGCCGAGTGCTTCGGCGGCTTCCCATTGGCCGACCGGCACCGCCTGGATCGTCCCGCGCCAGATCTCGCCGAGGAACGCGCTCGTGTTGAGGACCAGAGCGACGCCGGCGGCGATCCAGGGATTGATATCGAAGCCGAGCACGGGCGCCCCGAAGAAGATCAGGAACAGTTGCAGCAGCAGCGGCGTGCCCTGCAAGATCTGCACGAACCCCGACGACAGCGTCTGCAGCACGCGGCTGTCCGACGTGCGGGCCAGGGCGATGATGAGCCCGCCTATCGCGCCGCCGATGAACGCGATCAGCGACAGCGCGACCGTCCACCGCGCCGCTTCGAGGATGAACAGGAACTCGGGCCAGCCGAACGTCCTCATGCTGTCAGCGCCGGTCGGGGTAGTTGAGCGTCCACCGGTACACGGCGCGGAACAGCGCCGAGAACGCGATGGCGAGCGCGAGATAGATCGCGGCGACCACGATGTAGATCTCGAAGCTGCGGAAAGTCTGCGACTGCAGGTTGGCGGCTACCGAGGTCAGGTCGTCGGCCGAGATCGCCGACACCACGGCCGAGCTCAGCATCAGCAGGATGAACTGGCTGGTGAGCGCCGGGTAGATGGCCTTGAGGGCCGGCTTGAGGATGACGAAACGGAAAATCTGGTGGCGCTTCAGGTTCAAGGCCAGCCCGGCTTCGACCTGCCCTTTCGGGATCGACTCGATGCCGGCGCGGATGATCTCGGTCGCGTACGCGCCTAGGTTCACCACCATCGCTGTCAGCGCCGCCGTGTGCGCTGTCCACCGCAGCCCGAGCGAAGGCAGCGCGAAGAAGAAGAAGAACAACTGCACCAGGAACGGCGTGTTGCGAATTACCTCGATGTAGGCATTGATGACCCAGCGCAGCGGGCCGGGACCGGACGTCTTGCCCCAGGCGCAGACGATGGCCACGATGAGCCCGAGCAGCGTTGCCGTGAGCGAGAGCTGGATGGTCGTCCACGTTCCCTGCAGCAGCAGCGGCCAGGCTGCGAATACGTCCGCGAATTGGAATTGGTAGTTCACTGCTCTGTCATGGCCGGCAGCCGGCTACCCATGGGAAATGCGAGGCAACACTGAAACCGGTTTCGAGGAGTTTAAGAAACCGGTTTCAGTATAGCATTGGTAATTACCCTAGTCGTCGACTTCCTCGTACAACCTGGATGAGCCTCGCTCGATCAGGCGGCCCGGCAGCAGGATCTGCCGCGGCGGCAGCACGAGGCCGCTCAGCCGCTCCATCAGGCACGATGCGGCCAGGCGCCCGAGATCGTCGGTCGGCTGCGCGATCGTGCTCAGGCCCGGGCCGATCAAGGGGGCCCATTCGGTTTCATCGAAACCGACAAGGCCGAGATCCGCGCCGAAGCGCCAGCCGAGCCGAGCCGCGGCGGCCGCGACCCGCAAGCTGATCACCGCATTGCTGCAGAGCACCGCCGGCCGGCGCCCGCCCGCGCGCCGCATCAGCGATCGCAAGGCGTCCTCCAAGCCCTGGACGTCCTCCGCCGTGCTCTCGAAAGTGCGGCCGGCCAGCACTCCCGCATGTTCGCCGACGAAGGCGCGGAATGCGGTCTCGCGCTCCATGCGGGAACTGACACCCGAAATGGGCTCGGAGATGAAAAGCTGCTCGCGGTAGCCGGCGTCCAGGAGATGGGAGGCCGCGAGCTGCACGGCGCCGGCGTTGTCGATCGAAACGAAGTCCGCCTGCATGCCGGCATGACGGCGGTCCACCAGCACGACGGGCTTGCCATGGCGCATGGCCTGCGCGACAGCACCCTCGTCGCGGCCCAGCGTGTTCAGGATCAGGCCCTCTACCTGGTAGGAGGACAGGGCCTGGATCGCCTCGCGCTCCCGCCCGCTCTCGTTGCCGAGATTGAAGAGCATGAGAAGGTAGCCGGCATCCTGGCACGCCCTTTCGGCGCCACGCAGCACCGCCACGGAAAAGGGGTTCGTGACGTCCGCCACCACGAGGCCGATCAGCCGGGAGCGGCCCCGCTTGAGCGCCTGAGCCATCGGGCTGGGCGTGTACCCGAGTGAGGCGATCGCGCGCTCGACCCGTACCGCGATCTCGGGTGTGAGCAACTCTTCGCGGCGGTTCAGGAAACGGGAAACCGTGGCCTTGGACACGCCGGCCTTGAGCGCGACATCCGAGATCGTGACGCGCTGCGTGTCGGACTCAATAGAACTGCTGAGAATGGATCGGGGCTGTGACATTGAGGGAGGGTCGCCTGAAACCAGTTTCAGATACTAACCGCCACCGGCTCGCGTCGCAAGATGAGGCGACCATCGGCCCGGCCGGGCTAGCAGAAGATCAGCGCCAGCCAGGCGGGATCGTCCAACACGTTCAACACGACGAAGCCGCCCACGCGGTACGCCCAGTATTGCGCGGCAACGATCCAGTCCTCCATCCTCATGCTCTGATTATCCAGGCCTGCGGCGAGGAAGCACCGAGGCCGGTGCGCCCGGCATGACTCCGGTCAAGGCGTTAGTGCCGGCAGCGTCCACAATCGGTTCATGCGCTTCGTGATCCCACTCGCGCTTTCCGTCGCCGGCACCGGCGTCACGACGCTGGCCTGTCTGCACCGCTGGCGGCTGGCCGATTTCGCGCGGATACCGGCAACGCGCGATCCGGTGGTGTTCGAGCGTGTGAGCGGCTAGCGCCTCATCGCTTGCGAGCCACTTGCGATCAGCGCACCATTGCATCGTTCACACCTGGAATAACAACAGGAGCTTTCAGCATGCGCAGCGAAGTGACCGTGACCTTCAAAGGCACCGAACCGGTACGGATCGAACTGGACCGGCAGCCGCCGATGACGCCCGATGCGGCCCGCGCCTGGTTCGACCGGCAGTTCACCGAATTCGCGTGCGAACCGCTGCGCGGGACGGGCAAGGTACTTACGGCGGACAAGGTCGTCGTCGTGGCGGAAGCCGCCGGACCCTCCAAATTCGCGGACGCGAACTGGGCAATGGAATTCGGGCGCGCCACCAGTGCGGCGCTCGGCAAGCCAATGGTGAACATCGACGTGCCGTCGCTGAGCATCAGTTACTGAAAAACCCGCCAGAGGCGGGTCGTTTGGTGGGATACGCGGGCAAGATCACTTTCCGTTCGCGGAGACGCACTACGAACGCTCAGGCTGCCGACCGTTCGATCGCCCAGCCTGGTGCGTCGTGGCATCAGGTAAGCAATTTGCCCCACAACTTCGATGGTGCGCGCGCCGCGTCGGCTTGTCCGACCCGCGCTGCGCGCGGGACCACGGGTTTTCCCTTGTGCAGCAATCAAAGTTGAAAATCTGTTGAGTGTCGATCACAAAAGCCGGACACTGCTACTCCCATTAGTTCACTGGCTTTCGCAGTTCCGCATGGTAAGCAATACTTCCGAGAGGATTGGTATGCGCACCTTTGTCGTGAAATTGGCTGCTTGGCACCGCGTATTCAAGGACCTCGAAGATGCGCGTCTTCGGCTGGCGCAGGTTGAAGCTGCACAACCGCGTGATGCACGGGCTGGGGAAATACGGGAGGACATTCGTCGCCTTCAGCGAACTTGCGATCTTGCTCTTGGCGAACTTCGAGCTGCCGCTGACGCTTACATTGCAGCGGGGCGTCAGCAGACCGACTCGGCCCCGCTTGAAGAACAGCCGCCCAGGTCGAACCACCGCTGGGATGGTGGCTTGGGGATCTTCCAGCGATAAGTCAAAGCACCAGGTGGATTCGATCAACGGTAGGTTTGATCGGCCCCCGAAGTGGCCTAGGCGACTCCCCATTGCACCATCACCCAGGTCTGCCGTCTTGCCCCCGGGGCTGGCCCAACATTGGCGCTGGGTTCGGGAGCGCCAATTGAGCCGAAGACTTGCGCCCGCCCGAGTAGACTCAACCATCATGGCGTTCACAGTGTCCACAGAAGCGGTGCTCCCCTACCTGGTGATAACGGCCGCTGGACCTGCAGGCTTGGGCGAATTGAGTGGCTTGGTAGCTTTGGCTGGCGCGGTCGCAACTCACCGGGGGTTTAGACGTGCATTGTTCAACTTGGCGAAGGTCGAACCGGAGCTTCTATTTACGGAACATCTACAGTTCGGCACACAAGCGTCGGACGTGCTCGGCCGGCTGGAGAAAGTCGCAGCGGTCGTTCCGTCAGGCTATATGGATGCGCCCAGCGCCAAGGCTGCGCAAAGGAGTGGCCTGCAAGTTCGAACCTTCCTTGACTTGGCGGATGCCACGGCCTGGATACAGCGGCCGGCATGAACCAGATGCCGCAGTTCAGCGCAACGTTGCCTCAAGAAAAGACACCCTACGTTAGCTCTCTGGCAAGCTGCCGAGGCCCGAGCAGTTCGCAACTCCTGCTGACCATCGCCCAGGACTCAGCCAATCGGCCCAACCCGAGGGCGCAACTGCTCGACGGAAACGGCGGGTTGCTGGTGCCCCCGCGTGAAGGCGCGACGGTCAGGCGCATCACGGCCAAGGCACGCAGCGAGAACGGCGCTGCGTTCTGATTGCGGCGCTTGCGTGCCGCCAGCGATGCTCACCCGCCGCGATGGTCCAGCGTGCTCTGGTTCAGCGAGCTGGGCAAGCTGCTGGTGCGGTTCAGAAGCTCGACGCCCATCCTTTACCGATTGAGGATAAATCTTTCACATTGCACGCACACTGGCAAAGACGTCTGTGAATACTGGGTCTTCGCAAGGCCATGGGATCGGAGGCGTGTTCTGATGGGCGTCAGCTTTCAGGCTGCGATCTTCGACATGGACGGCGTCATCACACGCACGGCGGACCTACATGCGGCGGCATGGAAGGAGCTGTTCGACGATTTCCTGCGCGGGCGAGCGCAGGGCGGCGAGCCGTACGAGCCCTTTGACGAAAAGGCGGAATACCGTGCGTACGTCGACGGCAAACCGCGGAGCGAAGGCGTGCGCAGTTTCCTGCGCGCACGCGGCATCACGTTGGGCGAAGAAGAGCAGGAGCAGCTTGCCAGCCGCAAGGACGCCTTGTTCGAGCGGCGCCTTCGCGAAGAGGGTGTGAAGACGTTCGACTCGACCGTTCACCTCATCGAGGCGCTGCGCGCACTCGGGGTCAAGACGGGTGTCGTCACTTCCAGCCGGCACGGGCGCGAGATTCTTGAACGCGTCGGTATTGCGCCGCTGTTCGATACCCGGCTGGACGGAATCGACCTGGGCGAGCTCGCGCTCAAGGGCAAGCCCGACCCGGACATGTTCCTGAAATCAGCGGAATCGCTGGGCGCCGAGCCGGACCGGGCGCTCGTCTTCGAAGACGCCGTCGCCGGCGTGCAGGCCGGGCGACGCGGCGGCTTCGGCCTTGTGGTGGGAGTGGACCGCGGCGGCAATGCTGCCGCGCTCGCGCGCGCCGGCGCGGACCTTGTCGTGCAGGACCTCGCTGAGCTCGATCCCGACCGGCTGGAGCAGGCCTTCACCGCGAGGAGCCGGGAAATGGCGTGGCGCATCGAGGAAGAAGGATTCGACCTTGCCCGCGAGAGCCAGATGGAGAGCCTGTTTGCCGTAGGAAACGGCTACCTGGGCGTGCGCGGCGCGCTCGATACGCCGCTGCCGGGATCGCAGTCGGATCTGTTCATCGCGGGCATTTACGACCGAGAACGGCCCCATCTGCGGCGTTCCGCAATCGGGTTGCTCGCGCCCGAGCGGGCTGACTACCCCTACGTGGAACTCGTGCCGCTCCCGTTTCCGTTCCGGCTCGAGCTCTCGATCGATAGCGAGTCGCTAGACTTCGCGGGCTCGCGCGGCGGCGAGTTGCGCCGCACGCTGGATATGCGCAGCGGCGTGCTTGAGATCGAATCGGTTTTCGAGACATCGCAGGCGCGCCGCACCGCGCTGCGCACGCGCCGGTGCGCGTCACTTGCCGATGCGCATCTGCTGCTGCAGGAAGCGGTCGTCGATCGGCAAAACCACTGGGCCGCCCTGGTGTTGGAGCCGTCGCTCGAAGAGCCGGAGCTCGGCGCGAAGCATCCTCATCTCGAGCGCATCGAGCATCTCGCGACGCCCGACCTGGAACTGGTGCGCTACGCGACTCGCAGCTCCGGTTTCGAGATTTGCATTGCGTCGCGCGCCACTCGCGCGCCGCTCGCGCTGCGCCGGCTGATCTGTGTGTTTACCAGCCGCGACGGACCTGATCCGCGCGCCGCCGCACTGGCCCACCTGCAGGCACTCGATCCGAAGAACTTCGACGCGCTATGGGCGGCGCATACGCGAAAGTGGGATCGGTTCTGGGAGAAGGCCGATATCCGCGTGTCCAGCCATCCGGCCGTCGAGCAGGCGCTGCGGT
>JAGRPN010000325.1 GCA_019449555.1 Ramlibacter sp. | reverse complement strand
GGTCAAGTGCTAGGCGCGGCGGTGCAGCCGCACTTGACGTGCGGCCAGCCGCCGCAACAACGCAATTGGCCTTTTTGGCCGCAACCCGGAGGGAACGTGATTAAAACCGCGCCACTCGTTGTTACGCTCCTAGCCAAGGCGGCTAGCCTTGGCGTCGTCGCGCGCCTAGATTGGCGCGGTTTTAACCACGTTCGCACTGGCAAAAACAGTGTGAGCAGGCCCTAAAGGGAGCCACACCATGCGCAGACTGCTATTCAAGAGCCTCGTGCACGGGCCGCTCACCGAGGCGCCGCCCGCGGTCGACGCCGCCGCGGTGGCGGAGCTTGCCGCGCTGGTCAACCGGGCCGCGCGGCGGCGCCTGGGCCGCACGCTCTCGATTCGCGAGGTCGATGCGGGCTCGTGCAACGGCTGCGAGCTCGAGATCCACGCGCTGGGCAACGTGCTGTACGACCTCGAGCAGTTCGGGATGCGGTTCGTCGCGTCGCCGCGCCACGCGGACGTGCTGCTCGTCACCGGCCCCGTGACGGCGAACATGCGCGAAGCGTTGATGCGCACCTACGAGGCGACGCCGCATCCGAAGTGGGTGGTGGCGGTGGGTGACTGCGGCCGCGATGGCGGTGTGTTCAAGGGCAGTTATGCATGCGCCGACGGCGTGTCCGCCGTGCTGCCGGTCGATCTGCACATCCCCGGCTGCCCGCCGTCGCCCACTGCGCTATTGCAGGGTCTGCTGGCGCTGCTCGATGTCGTCGAACAGGGCGCGCCCGTCAATGGGCAGCGCCCCGCAGCCGCGGGTGCGGCCCGGCAGTGATCATCCCCGGGGCGCCTTGGGCGCTCGCTTGGAACCGCGCCGCTTCCGCACTTCGGCGCGGGTGATCACATACTCGCTGTCCTTGTAGACCACGGCGAAGCGCACCTGGTCGCCCGGCTTCAGGGACGCGAGCAGTTTTTCATCGGGCACCAGGAACTCCATGGTCATCGCGTCCATGCCGATGTTCGGGATCGGCCCGTGTTTGATGGTGACGCGTTTTTCCTTGGCGTCGACCTCGAGCACTTCACCCCGGGCCAGCGGCCATTGCCTGGCCGCTGCGGCGGACGCCGGCGAACGAGCAGCGCCCGGCGCCGGCCCGGTCTGGGCTTGGGCAACGCCGGCCAGTACCAGCCATGCCAGCAACGACGCGAGTCTGGGCGAACTGAACATGCGCATCGCGGCTACCCTTTCGCCGCCTCCAGCAGGTCCCGCGTGCGCTTCGCCTCGCGCCGGGCCGCCGCGGCGAAATCTTCTGCGCTCGACGCGTAAAGAATCGCGCGCGATGAATTCACGATGATCGGCGCGTCGACGCGCCAACCCGCCTTCACTGTCGCCACCGCATCGCCACCCTGGGCGCCCACACCCGGGATCAGGAGGGGCAGCGTGGGCGCGACGCGCCGCACGCGTTCGATCTCGGCGGGGTAAGTGGCGCCGACCACCAGACCCAGTTGGCCGTTCGTGTTCCACGGTCCTTGCGCGAGCCGCGCCACGTGCTCATACAGCAACGGCTGCCCCTCCACCGACGACAGCCGCTGGTTCTGCAGGTCGTCGCCGCCGGGATTGGACGTGCGGCACAGCAGGAACGCGCCCTTGCCCTCGTACTTCAGGTACGGCTGCACCGAATCGAAGCCCATGAAAGGCGACAGCGTCACCGCGTCCGCGCCATAGCGCTCGAACGCCTCTTTCGCGTACTGCTGCGCGGTCGATCCGATGTCGCCGCGCTTGGCGTCCAGGATCACCGGCACGTGCGGCGCGGCGCGGCGCACGTGCTGCACGAGCTGCTCGAGCTGGCTCTCGGCACGGTGGGCGGCGAAGTAGGCGATCTGCGGTTTGAACGCGATCACCAGGTCGGCGGTGGCGTCGACGATCTGCGCGCAGAAATCGTAGATCTTCTGGCTGTTGCCCTGCAGGCCGGCCGGGAAGCGCGCCGGCTCGGGGTCGAGCCCGACGCACAGCATCGAGGCGTTGCGTCCCTGCGCGTCGCGCAGCATCTCGAGGAAGGTCATGCGCGGATTGTAAGGACCGGGTGACAATCCGGCCATGCAAAAGCTCAGCCGGCAACAACTGATCTTCGTTGTCCTGCTCACTGCGATCTGGGGCATCAACTGGCCGGTGATGAAATTGGGCGTGACCGGCTTTCCGGCCCTCACCTTTCGCGCGCTGTCGATCTGGCTGGGCGTGCCGGTGCTCGCGCTCGGACTGGTGCTGCTGAAGGTGACGTTCCGGATGCCGCGGCGCCACTGGCCCGAGCTGGTGTGGCTGGCCGCGACCAACATGTTCATCTGGCACGCGACGATGATCCTGGCGGTGAAGACGCTGTCCAGCGGGCGCGCCGCGATCCTGGGCTACACGATGCCGATCTTCTCGGCGGTGATCGGTGCGATGCTGTTTTCCGCCGCGCTGACGCGGCGCGGCTGGCTCGGCGTGAGCGCGGCCTCGTTGGGGGTCGCGCTGCTCCTGTGGCACGAGTTCACCGGCCTGGCGGGCCATCCACTGGGCGTGGTCCTCGCGCTGATCGCCGCGTCCACCTGGGCGCTGGGCACGCAGTTATTGCGGCGCACGCCCATGAAAGTGCCGACGCTCACGATCTCGTTCTGGATGACCGTGCTCACCGCGGCCGTCATGACCGCGCTGTCGGTGCTGTTCGAGCGAGGCGACTGGATTGCGCCCACTGCGACGGTGTGGGGCGCGATCTGGTTCAACGCGGTGTTGATCTTCGGCTTCGTCCACGCGGCCTGGTTCTACCTCGCACGTTCACTGCCGCCCGTGGCCTCGACCCTGAGCGTGATGTTCATCCCGGTGGTCGGCGTCTTCAGCGGCGCGTTGTGGCTGGGCGAAGTGCTGCACTGGCAGGACTGGGCCGCCGTGGTGCTGATGGTGGTGGCGATCGGCTCGGTGCTGTGGCCGGCGCGGGCGCCGGCCGTCGCGCCGGCGGCCTAGCGCCGCGCGACGCTGCGCTCGTACAGCGGCAGCACGCGCGGCAGGTTCTTATGCAGGTCGGCGATGCGGCTCGCCCCCGACGGGTGGGTCGAGATCCACTCGGGCGGCGCGCCCTTGCCGGCCTGCGCCATCTTCTGCCACAGCGTGATCGCGGCGTGCGGATCGTAGCCGGCCCGCGCGGCGATATCCATGCCCACCAGGTCCGCCTCGGACTCGTCGCTGCGGCTGAAACGCAGCGTCAGCAATTGCGCGCCGTAGCCGGTGAGCGTCTGGCCCACCTGGCCGAGCCCCAGGATCTGCACCAGGATGTTGGCGCCCATGTTCGTGGCGGCGTTCTTGGCGATGCGCTCGCGCGCGTGCTCGCGCAAGGCATGCGCCATCTCGTGCCCCACCACCATGGCGACTTCGTCGTCCGTCAGCTGCAACTTGCCCAGGATTCCGGTGAACACGGCGATCTTGCCGCCGGGCATGCAGAACGCGTTGATCGAATCGGATCGGATCAGGTTGACCTCCCAGCGCCAGCTGGCTGCCCGCGGGTTCCAGGTGCCGCTCTGTGCGATCAGCCGCTGCGAGATGGCGCGCAGGCGTTCCAATTGCGGATCGCCGGGCGCGGCCAGCGCGTGCTTGGCCGCGGCCTGCTGCAGCAGCTCGTGGTATTGCTGGTTCGCCGCCTTCTCGACCTCGGTGGCCGGGACAAGTGCTGCCATCCGCGACGATTGGCCGACGTCGACGCCTTCGCGCTGGGCCCAGGCGCCGGAGGCCGGCGTGAGAGCAAGCGCCGCACCGAGCACGGTCGCGCCGAGCGGGCCGCCGCGGGCGCAAATGCATCCGGATGTGAATAGCCTGCGCAGATTCATGGACATCTTTCCCGGTGGATTGGCCGAGCTGACGTTTATTATTCCCGCATGAGCGAAGCGCCCCCTGTCAGTCAAGAACTCATGCCTTCGTGGGGCGCTACCTTGCGCGACATCGATGACCGAAGCTGACCCCGCCCGGCGCCGCAAGCGCTCCGCCCTCGAGGTGCTGCACGAGCTTCGGCAGCCGAAGGTCGCCGTGATGCTGGCGCTGGGTTTCTCCTCCGGGCTGCCTTTCCTGCTCACGGCCAACACCTTCGGTTATTGGCTGAGGGACACCGGCACCAGCCTGATCGCCATCGGGTTCATCTCCTGGGTCGGCTTCGCCTATGCCTTCAAGGTGTACTGGTCCCCGCTGGTGGATCGCATCAACGTGCCGCTGCTGGGGCGCCTCGGCCGCCGCCGCGGCTGGATGCTGCTTTGCCAGATCCTGGTCGCCGTCGGACTCCTGGGCATGGCCGCCGTCGGCACGGAAGGCGGACTCGCCGCCATCGGCGCCTTTGCCTTGCTGACGGCGTTCGCCTCGGCCACGCAGGACATCGCGATCGACGCCTGGCGCATCGAGGCCGCGTCCGACCCCGACGAGGTCGGGCTGATGACCTCGGCGGCGCAGGTCGGCTACCGCAGCGCCTTGCTCGTCACCGACGCCCTGATCATCGCCGCGGCGGCACGCGTGGGCTGGCCGCTGTCGTACGTCGGCATGGCGGTGCTGATGGCGCTGGGCATCGTCGCGACCTTGTTGGCCACCGAGCCCGCTCGCGCCGACACGGTGCTGCAGCACAAGCCCCCGCTCTGGACGTTGCGCGGCCTCGCCGACGCGATCGTCGGCCCGTTCGTCGATTTCTTCGCCAAGCACAAGGCCGCAGGACTCGTCATGCTGCTGATGGTGGCGCTCTATCGCCTGCCCGATTTCGTGATGGGGCCGATGTACAACCCGTTCTATCACGACCTCGGGCTCTCCAAGGACACCGTCGCCTGGGTGCGCGGCTCCTTCGGCCTGGTCGCCACCTTCCTCGGCATCGCTGCGAGCGGCATCAGCGCCGTGCGGCTCGGCCTGTTGCCCACGCTCGTGGCCGGGCTGGTGCTCGAAGGGTTCGGCACGGCGGCCTTCGCCCTGCTCAGTGTCCACACCAACACGCAGCTTTTCGCCGCGGTGATGACGCTCGACGCTTTCGCACAGGCCTTCGCCGGCGTCGCCCTGGTGACTTACATGTCGAGCCTGACAAGCCTCGGCTACACCGCGACCCAGTACGCGATGCTGTCCTCGACGTACGCTGTGCTCGGCAAGTTCACGAAGGGCTTCTCCGGCGTCGCGGTCGATGCGCTCACGCCCACCCACGGACTGCTCGGCGCCTACGCCACGGCGTTCGTGGCAACCGGCCTGACCGCAGTCCCGCCGCTGCTGCTGCTCCTGCTGCTTTGGCGCATGCAGCGAGTGGAACGCAAAGGCGCGGCAACGGCTTAGCGTAGCGCGGTACCCAACGGTCGTGCTGATCGGCTGGCTTCGTGCGTGCGGGCTGCGGCCATGCCGCTCCAGCTGGCGCGGCTCGCTCACGGCCGTTTACCTAACTTTACCGCCGCGACAAGCCGGCGTGATGGGCGCTGCCCAAGATCAGCCATGCGGCGCCCGCAGCCCCTCTGCGCGGGCGGCGGACCCGCACCACCTTGCAATCCGATCTGGAGAAAAAGCCATGACGACCGCTTCCGAACACCCTGCCCAACCCGATTCCCGCCGCCGCTGGTTCGCGGGGCTGGCCGCCCTCGGCGGCATTGGCTTGCTCGTCGGCCCGGCCGAGGCGCAGGGCTGGCGCCGCGGGGCGCTGGACCCCGAGGAAATGGCCCGCCGGCTGGACTGGCGCATCGGCCGTCTCGTCGCGTCGCTCGGCGGCACGCCCGAACAGAAGGACCGGCTGGTGGCGATCGCCCAGGCCGCGCGGGCCGACCTGCAGCCGATCCGCGAGCAGATACGCCAGACGCGCCGCGCGGGCCTGGACCTGCTGGCTGCGCCGGTGATCGACAAGCGCGCAGTGGAGCAGTTGCGCGTCACCCGGATGCAGCTCGCCGACGCGCGCAGCAAGCGCAGGATGCAAGCCTGGATCGACTCGGCCGAGGTGCTGACCCCCGAGCAGCGCACCCAATTGGCCGAGCGCTGGAAACAGCGCATGGGGCGTCGCGCCCACGGCTGACGCTTGCCGGCGTACCCTGCCCGGCCGCGAAGTCTTACCATCCGCACATGCAGCAACTCCTGATGATCGAGGACGACGCCCGGCTGGCGCAGATGGTCGGCGAATACCTGGAGCGCTCCGGTTTCGGTGTGACCCACGCCATCGACGCCAAGGCGGGCATGGCCCTGTTGCAGGACCCGCCGGTCGGAACCGCGCCGGAGCTGGTCATCCTCGATCTCATGCTGCCCGACATGGACGGTCTCGAAGTGTGCCGGCGCATCCGTGCGTTGCCGGGCGAAGCCGGCCAGATCCCGGTGCTGATGCTCACGGCCAAGGGCGACCCGATGGACCGCATCGTCGGGCTCGAGCTCGGCGCCGACGACTACCTGCCCAAGCCGTTCGAGCCGCGCGAGTTGCTGGCGCGCATCCGCGCCATCCTGCGGCGCCGCGTCGAAGGCAGCCCGCCGGCGGCCAAGGTGATGAAGTTCGGCTCGCTGGAGATCGACCGCGATGCGCGCACCGTCACTGTGGGCGGCAAGCCGTGCGAGCTCACGTCGTACCAGTTCGACCTGCTGATCACGCTGGCCGAGCGGGCCGGCCGCGTGCTCACGCGCGACCAGATCATGGAAGCCGTGCGCGGCCGCGAACTGGAAGCCTTCGACCGCTCGATCGACGTGCACATGGGGCGCATCCGCGCCGCGATCGAGGCCGACCCGAAGAATCCCAAGCGCATCCTGACCGTGCGCGGCGTCGGCTATGTGTTCGCGAAACAGCAGGACTAGGCAGTTGACCGACGAATCGCACGCCAAGCGGAGACCGACCTGACATGACACGCTGGCGCGACCGGTTCCGCTTTCCCCTGTACCTTCGCATCTGGCTGGCCGTGGTGGTCGCGGTGGCCGTGCTGACGTTCGCCTTCGGCTGGCTGTGGCGCGTCAACGCGGAGCAATTGCCGCCGCGCGAAGTGATCATCCGCAGCGAGGCGGGCGACATCCTCGGCCAGGTGCGCACGCGGCCGAGCCGCGACGCGATGCAGGGTATCGAGTTCCAGGTGCCGATGAACGACGGCAGCGCCCTGCTCGTGCAGTTTCCTCCCCGGCCCCCGGGCGAAGCACCGCGGCCGTGGTGGGGGCGCGGGCCCGGCGGTTTCCTCTGGATCCTGGGCGTGGTGGGGCTGGCGGTGGCGATCGGCACGTATCCGATCATCCGGCGGCTGACGCAGCGGCTGGACGACCTGCGCCACGGCGTGGAGCGCTGGGGCGAGGGCGACTTGTCCGCGCGCATCAACGAATCGGGTTCGGATGAGCTCGCGTTCCTGGCGCAACGCTTCAACCACTCGGCCGAGCGCATCGAAACCCTCATCGAATCGCACAAGTCGCTGCTGGCCAATGCTTCGCACGAACTGCGCTCGCCGCTCGCCCGCATCCGCATGGGACTGGAGCTGATGGAGCCGGAAGGCTCGGCGGCCTTCCGCGACGAGATCCGCCGCAACGTCGGGGAACTCGATCAGCTGGTGGACGAGATCCTGCTGGCCAGCCGACTCGACGCGAGGGAGTCGGACATCGGCACCGTCGAATCCGTCGACCTGACCGGGCTCGCCGCCGAGGAATGCGCGCGCGCCGGCGCCGAGCTGGTCGCCAGCGCGCATGCCGAATCGCTCGTGGTGAACGGGGTCGCGAAACTGCTGCGCCGCGCCGTGCGCAACCTGCTGGAAAACGCGCGCCGCTACAGCAGCGGCCCGGTCACGGTCGAACTCACGCGCGAGGGCAACTGCGCGGTCGTGCGCGTGCGCGATCGGGGGCCGGGCGTGCCGCCGGCGGAGCGCGAGCGTATTTTCGAACCGTTCTACCGGCTCGCCGGCGCGAGCGAGCGGCACGGCGGCGTCGGCCTCGGGCTGGCGCTGGTGCGCTCGATCACGCAGCGCCACCACGGCTCCGTGCGGTGCGAAGACCAAGCCGGAGGTGGCGCCTGTTTCGCGTTACGCATCCCCGCGCAGCAGATGTAATGGCGTGTAAAACAACCGAAAAACGCTCGCCAAACGCAGGAGAAATCCGCAACATCGTGGCTGAAAGATGCGAGTGTTGCAGCCTCCTCCTCTATTTGGAGGATGCGCGCGGAGGCGGCGCCATTTAGAGTCTCAGCTGTCACTCGAGCTCACGAGTCCGGGTTTTTCCAGTCTCCCAACGACGTCCTTCCAAGGACTTCATACAGCCACCGCAAGGTGGCTGTTTTTTTGATGTTCGCGCCACAGCCATGCCGCGCTGAGGAGCAGCCCCGCGGCGGCGGCCTGCAGCGCGATGTTCAAGCCCTGTGCGCGCGCGGACGGCAGGTACAACAACAGCGATGAGCACACGGGACCGGCGATCTGGCCGACCGCAAAACCCGCCGTCATGCGGCTGACGAAGGCGGTCGGGTTGTGCGGCGCACGGGCGCGGCTTTCCTGGACCGCGGTCATGGTGACGGCCATGAACGTTCCACCGACCAGCAGCGCGGCCAGGGCGATCGTCCAGCCGTTCAGCCACAGGCTGGGCAAGACCACGCCCAGCCCCATGAGGAAATGCGCGCCGGCCCAGACCTGCAGCCGCGAGGCGTGCCGCAGGCACCAGCCCGCGCCGATGTTGGACAGCACCGCCATCATGCCGAACACCGGCCAGGCCAACCCGAACAGCATCGGATCGTCAACCACCGAGCGCGCCATCACCGGCAGGAAGGTGGCCGGCAGGATGTAGCCAAAGCCGAACGCCGCATAAGAGATGATGAGGCCAGTTGCGCCGCGCGGCAGCGATGTGGCGGCGGCAGCGCTGCGCTCGCGCGGTATGGCTTCGGATTCGACGCGACGCAACACGGCGCCAATCGGCAGCGCCAACACCAGCGCCAGCAGCCCGAGCTGCAGCCACAGCGCGGGGGCGGCGGTGCCGGCAGCGGCGCCGGCGAGACAGAACAGGCCGGCCATCGCCATGCCCGCGCCGACTCCGGCATAGATGCCGGTGCTCCAGCTGGGC
>JAGRPN010000324.1 GCA_019449555.1 Ramlibacter sp. | reverse complement strand
GCGCGTTGATCGCGCAGCGCGACTTCATGACCATCGCGAAACCGGACCTGATCGAAGGCATCGCCAAGGGCATGGCCGTGCTGGAGAGCTTCGATACCGAGCGCCAGCGGCTCAATGCCACACTGGCCTCGCAGCGTGCCGGCATCACGCGTGCCGCGGCCCGCCGCCACCTGCTGACCCTGGCGCACCTGGGCTATCTCGACACCGACGGCAGCTATTTCTGGCTCTCGCCCAAGGTGCTGCGCTTTTCGGGCAGTTATCTCGCGTCGGCGCGGCTGCCGCGCGTGCTGCAGCCCACGCTCAACCGGCTCGCGGCGCAAACGGCGGAGTCTTTCTCGGCCGTCGTCCTCGACGGCGACCAGGTGGTGATCGTCGCGCGCAGCGGCTCGACCCGCGTGCTCGCGTACGGGCTGCACCTCGGTGCCAGGCTGGCGGCGCATGCCACGTCCACCGGGCGGGTGCTGCTCGCTGCCAAGGGCAAGGCCGAGTTCAATGCATGGATGAAGGGGCGCGAGCTGGCCCGGTTCACCGCGCACACGACCGTGGAGCCGCGCCAATTGCGCGCGCTCGTGCAGGAGGTGCGGCTGCAGGATTTCTGCATCGCCAGCGAAGAGCATGAACTCGGCGTGCAGGCACTGGCGGTGCCGCTGCGCGATATGCAAGGCGACACGGTGGCGGCGCTCAACGTCGTGGCGGCTCCGCAGCGCATCGACGCGCCGCATATGCAGCGAGAACTGCTGCCGCTGCTGCTCGACGCTGCACGTGAACTGCGACCTTTGTTGTAACGCCTTATTCAACAGTCACATTAGCTAACAACAACACAGTCGTTTGGGTTTGGAAGCTTGGACCCAAAATCGGTGGTTTCCCCGAAAGGCGAACCGCCTCCCTGCAAGGCTGGGCGGTCTCCGACGCCGTCGGGCTCGACAGCTATCCACCCGAACATGAAAAACTTCCTCAAGACCCTCCTGGCCGGCATCGTGCTGTCCGCCAGCGGCCTCGCCGCCGCGCAAACGCAGACGCTGCTCAACGCGTCGTACGACGTGGCCCGCGAGTTCTACAAGGACTACAACGCCGCCTTCGTCGCGCACTACAAGAAGACGACCGGCAAGGACGTGAAGATCGACCAGGCCCACGGCGGCTCCAGTGCCCAGGCCCGCGCGGTGGCCGACGGGCTCGATGCCGACGTGGTCACGATGAACACCACGACCGACATCGAGTTCCTCGCCGACCGCGGCGTGGTGGCGAAGGACTGGGCCAGGCGCTTCCCCGACAACGCGGCGCCGACGACGTCGACGATGCTGTTCCTGGTGCGAAACGGCAATCCCAAGGGGATCAAGGACTGGGACGACCTCACCAAGCCGGGCTTGCAGGTGGTGGTGATCAACCCGAAGACGGGCGGCAACGGGCGCTACGCGTACCTCGCAGCGCTGGGCTACATGAAGAAGAATGGCGCCGCCGACGCGCAGGCGCAGGACTTTCTCAAGAAGATGTACAAGAACGTGGTGGTGCTGGCCCGCGGCGGGCGCGACGCGACCACGGCCTTCCTGCAGCGCAATACCGGGGACGTGCTGATCACGTTCGAGTCCGAAGTCGAGTCGATCAACAAGGAGTTCGGCGCGGGCAAGGTCGACGTGGTCTATCCCTCGATCAGCATCGTGGCCGAGAACCCGGTGGCGGTCGTCGAGCGCACCGTCGCCAAGAAGGGCACGGCAGAACTGGCCAAAGCCTACCTGCAGTACCTGTATTCGGACGAAGGCCAGGACATCGCGGCCAGGCACTCGATCCGCCCGCGTTCCCCCGCGATCCTGAAGAAGTACGCCGGCACCTTCAAGCCGATCAAGCTGTTCACCGTGCAGGAGCTGTTCGGCTCGCTGTCCGAGGCGCAGAAGGTCCACTTCAATGACGGCGGCCAGTTCGACAAGATCTACACGGTGAAATGACCGTGGGAACCAGCGCGAGGTGGCCGTGACCGCCGCGAGTCTCGGAGTCCCGCTGCCCGGCGGCGCGCCCGCGCAGGCGCGGGGCGGCAACAAGAAGGTCCTGCCCGGTTTCAACCTCATGCTCGGGTACACGCTGCTGTACCTCAGCCTGATCGTGCTGATCCCGCTGTCGGCGCTCGTTTTCAAGACCTTCACGCTCGATTGGGACCAGTTCCGCTCGGCGATCAGCTCGCCGCGCGTGCTGGCGTCCTACCGGCTGACGTTCGGCGCATCGCTGATCGCCGCGCTGGTCAACGTCGTCTTCGGGCTGCTCGTCGCGTGGGTGCTGGTGCGCTACAGCTTTCCCGGCAAGCGGATCATCGACGCGCTGGTGGACCTGCCCTTTGCGCTGCCCACGGCCGTGGCCGGCATTTCGCTCACCGCGCTGCTGGCGGGAAACGGCTGGATCGGCCGGTACCTCGAACCCTTGGGGATCAAGCTGGCGTTCAACCCGAACGGCGTGGCGATCGCGCTGATCTTCATCGGCCTGCCATTCGTGGTGCGCACCGTGCAGCCGGTGCTGGAGGACACCGAGACGGAGCTCGAGGAAGCGGCGATGTGCCTGGGCGCCACGCGCTGGCAGACCTTCAGGAGCGTGATCTTTCCATCGATCGCGCCGGCGCTATCGACCGGCTTCGCCATGGCGTTCGCGCGCGCCATCGGCGAATACGGCTCCGTCATCTTCATCGCCGGCAACGTGCCGATGGTCTCGGAGATCACGCCGCTGATCATCATCGGCAAACTGGAGCAATACGACTACGCGGGGGCCACGGCCGTCGCCGTCGTGATGCTGGTGATCTCGTTCGTGCTGCTGCTCGTGATCAACGCGCTGCAAGGCTGGCAGCGCCGTCGCGCGGGGGGCGCATGAAGCGAAGGGCGAGGGGCCCCGTTAACGGGGATCGACCAGCGCAATGCGGCCATCGCCTCCGACACGATGGTCGTGCGATCAGCAACGCTGTTCCGGAGGAGGCCGCATGACGGACCTGACCAGGAAACGGGTGGTGACCACCGAGCCGCTCTGGGCCCGGGCGCTGCTGATCGGGATCGCGCTCGCCTTCATCCTGCTGTTCCTGGTGCTGCCGCTGGC
>JAGRPN010000323.1 GCA_019449555.1 Ramlibacter sp. | reverse complement strand
GGATCGAGGTGAGCGAACGCGGGGTGCAGCTTCTTGAATTCGTCGAAGTTGTCGAACACTGCCTTGGTCACGATGTAGACCGCGTCGGCCGGCACTTTCGAGGAGGTGACGAGCGTGGCCAGCACGCCGTAGGTCTTGGTCGGCTGCGCATTGCCCGAATACATGCCGCCGGGTATCGTCGCGTAAGCGTAGTACGGGTACTTCTTCACCAGCGCATCGACGCCAGCCCCGGTGATCGGGACCAGCTTGGCGCCGCATGCGGTGGTCGGGTCCTGGATGTTGGCCGATGGATGGCCGACTCCGTAGAAGAAGGCGTCGATCTTGTTGTCGCACAGGGCATTGCCATGTTCGTCGGCCTTCAGCTCGGAAGCCAGCGAGAAGTCCGACGTCTTCATGTTCATCGCGACCAGAAGCTCGTCCATCGCGGATCGCGTGCCGGAACCCGGATTGCCGACGTTCACGCGCTTGCCCTTGAGGTCGGTGAAGCTGTTGATGTTGGATTCCTTGCGCGCGACCAGCGTGAAGGGCTCCGGGTGGACCGAGAACACAGAACGCATTTCAGGGAAAGGCTCCTTGAAAGCGGCCGTGCCCTTATAGCTCTGGTATTGGACGTCGGACTGCGCCATGCCGAAGTCGAGCTCGCCCGCCTTGATGGTGTTGACGTTGTAGCCGGAACCGCCGGTTGATTCCACAGAGCAGCGCAGGTTGTTCTTCGCGCGGTCCTTGTTGACCAGCCGGCAGATGGCGCCGCCCACGGCGTAGTACACGCCGGTAACGCCGCCGGTGCCGATGGTGATGAACTTCTGCTGCGCCCCGGCGGGAGCGGCCCAGAGTGCGGAACTGACGGCGACCGCGGCGGCCACTGTTTGGAACAGGAATTTGCCTGACATTTGCTTCTTCTCCTCGTTTAAGACTCGGTGGATTGGATGGCGGCTTGGATCGCCGCCTGCAGGCGCTGCCCGATGAGCGCCAGCTCGGACTCGCCGATGATGAACGGCGGCGCCAGTAGCACATGGTCACCATAACGGCCATCCACGGTGCCGCCCATCGGGTAAACCATCAAGCCCCGCGCCATCGCTTCCTTCTTGATCCTGGCGTGCAGTTTCAGCGTTGGGTCGAACGGCGCCTTGGTCGCGCGATCGCGCACCAGTTCGATCCCCCAGAACAGCCCGCGGCCGCGGATGTCACCGATATGCGGATGCCCGCCGAACGTTTCGCGCAGCAGGCGCTCCAGTTGCGCTCCGCGCTCGCGCACGCGGGCCAGCAGCCCGTCGCGCTCGATGACCTGCTGCACCGCCAGCGCCGCGGCGCACGCTACCGCATGGCCCAGGTAGGTGTGGCCATGCTGGAAAAAACCCGAGCCCTGCGACATCGCGTCCACGATCTTCTTTTGCGCGAAGACGGCGCCGATCGGCTGGTAGCCGCCGCCCAGGCCTTTCGCCACCACCAGCAGGTCGGGCGTCACGCCTTCCTGCTCGCAGGCGTGCAGCGTTCCGGTGCGGCCCATGCCGCACATGACCTCGTCGAGGATCAACAGCACGCCATGGCGATCGCAGACCTCACGCACCGCCTTGAAGTAGCCGGGCACCGGGGTGAGCACGCCGGAGGTGGCGCCGCCCACCGTTTCCGCGATGAAAGCGATGACCTCGCCGCTGCCGAGCCGCTCGATCGCGGCGTCCAGTTCGCGCGCGAGCCGCAAGCCGTACTGCTCGGGCGATTCCTGGGCCTGCTGCTCGCGATACGGATAGCACGGCGACACATGGGTCGCGGGAATGAGGATCGGTGCGAACGGCTCGCGCCGCCACTGGTTGCCGCCGACCGAAAGCGCCCCCAGCGTGTTGCCGTGATAACTCTGCCGCCTGGCGATGAAGTGGGTGCGCTGCGGCTGGCCGGTTTCCACGAAGTACTGCCGCGCCATCTTCATCGCCGCCTCGACGGCTTCCGAGCCGCCGCTGACGAAATAGACGTGGCTCATGCCTGTGGGCGCGCGCTCGATGAGGTGCTTGGCCAGTTCCTCGGCCACCCTCGTCGTGAAGAAGCTCGTGTGCGCGTATGCCAGCCGGTCTATCTGCGCATGCATCGCGGCCAGTACGTCCGGGTGCCCATGACCGAGGCAGGACACCGCCGCACCGCCCGAAGCGTCGAGGTACTGCTTGCCGCTGGCGTCCGTGATCCAGACCCCCGCCCCGCTCACCGCGACCGGCGGCAGATGGTGAAGATGGCGATGCAAAACGTGGGTATTGCTCATGGCTGGGCTCGCTTCGATGCGCCGCAGTTTAAGCACAAGCAGGGGGTTTGCCGATGCCTTTTTCCCGGCGGCCCATAACCTGAACTCATGGGTTATGGAGTCGCGCAGCCGGCCCATGCAGATGGCGCGCGGCCATGGACCGATCGGCATTGTCCACCGGTGGCGCCCGCCTGTAAATTGGAGCGCGCGCCCGCAGCGCGCTATTCGAGCTGCTGCAGCGCCTGCGTCATGCAGCGCGTGAATGCCCTGGTCACGAGGGAGTTGGGCCGCGCTGTCGGCCGCAGGGCCTTGACCGTGACCGGGATCGCAGGCTCCAGCGCCAGCACGTCCACTTTGCCGCGATCCGCGGACGCTGCCGTGCAGCCTTCGACCAGCGCCACCCCGACGCCGTGGTGCGCGAGGGCGAGCGCCACGTGATAGGTCTGCACGGTCATCACGGCCTTGATCCCTGCGTCCTGCTCGCGCAGAACGTGGCCCAGCGTGGCGCCGAGCGGGTCCCGCCGGTCGAGCGCGATCACCGGCAGCTCCGCCAGTTGCGCCAGCGAAACCGTCCCGCTGCGCAGCTGGCGCGGCCCCAGCATGCCCTTGGGCACGATGCACATCACCCGCCGTTCGCCGATCTGTTCCTGCGCCAGCGCCGGATGGCTGATCGCGCTGAAGACATAGCCGATATCGGCCTCCTGCAAGACCAGCGAGGAAACGATCTGCGGCGAATGCAGGGCTTCGTGCACCACGGCCACCTCGGGGTACTTCTGCCGGAACAGGCGCATGGCGCGCGGGAAGACTTCATAGCTCAGGGCCAGCACGGTCAGCACGCGCAACTGCCCGTGGCTCACGGGCCCGCTTTTCAGGTTCGCGGCCAGCCGCTGCACCTCATCGAGCTGCGCGAACAGGCGCTCGATGTGCGGATACAGGGTCTGGGCTTCGGCCGTCGGCGTGAGCCGGCCGCGCACGCGCTGGAACAGGGCGAATCCAAGCTGGATTTCAGCGTGCTGCAACGTGCGGCTCACGGCCGGCTGCGTCACGTTGATCAGGCGTGCCGCCGCGCTCACGCTGCCGGTGAGCATGACCGCGTTGAAGACTTCGATATGCCGCAGGCGCATGTTTGTTCCCGGCCCGCCTTCGATGGGCGGACCTGTTCCGCTGTTCGCAGGGCGCACTTGCCGCCCCTCATTTTCTCAATGCCTGGGCAAGCCCCGACTATCGCAAGTGTGACGCTGAAACTGGGGATGGAGAAAAGCTGCCATCGGGCGAGTCATGGGGTCCGGGAATTCGTGCGATCGCTGGATGTGCCGAAGGGAAACGCTGCCGCTGCCGCCCTCTGCCGGTTCGATTCATCGAGCGCCGCTTTGAACGGATCTTGCCGCGCCTGCGGGTCCGCTTGTCCGGATTCTTGCGGCGCCCGCGAATTCCCCTGCGCCTCGAGCGCGCGTTGAGTCGCCTCCAGTTCCGCAGGCGAACGCACGCTGGCCCCGGGAGACGCCACCGGTTTCGATTGCGAGTCTGTGCGCTCGCTCGCCGCAAGGGGTGGTGCACGGTCGCAAGCGGAAATCGCCACGCCTGCCAGAGCGACCAGGCAGGCCCGAAGAAGCGTTTTCGAGCCCGGGCTCGGATCACCGGCAACGAACCGCCGGCGCGTCGGATTCATTCGTTCATTGACCTCGACAGTTAATGACCCTACACTGAAAATGCCTACCGGCTCAGGGGTTTCGAGGAGAACCAATAATGCGCAGCTTTGCAGGCTTTCGCCAACCTCGCTTGGCCGCAATTTTGCTGTCGCTCGTGTGCACGCTGGCACCAGGGATCGTACATGCGTGCGACACGTTCGCCAATGGCAACCTGACGATTGCGGAAGTGGTGATCGGCCGCACCGTTTATGC
>JAGRPN010000322.1 GCA_019449555.1 Ramlibacter sp. | reverse complement strand
CGGCGCGCGCGCAGACCGGCTCCGGGCCGCGCCGTTCGCTCGCTCTGAGCGAGGTGGATTCGTTCATCGCAGTGCGGCCCGACGGCTCGGCGATCGTCTATTCGGGCAAAGTCGATCTCGGCACCGGCCACCGCATCGCGATGCGCCAGATGGTCGGCGAGGAACTGTCGCTGCCGGTGGAGCGCATCGAGCTGATCGAAGGCGACAGCGCGCTCACGCCGGACCAGGGACCGACAGCGGGCAGCAGCGGCGTGATGCGCGGCGGCGTGCAGTTGCGCCAGGCCGCCGCGACCCTGCGCGAGGCGCTGCTCGCGATGGGCGCGCAGCGGCTGGGGAAAGCGCCGGACGCGCTGATGCTGGCCGACGGCGCGGTGATCTCGGCGGATGGCGCCAAGGTCAGCGTCGCGGAGCTGATCGGCGGGCGGGCCGTCGACCTCAAGCTGAACCCGAAGGCGGCGCTGAAAAATCCATCGCAGTACAAACTGGTCGGCCAGCCGCTGCCGCGGCCCGATATCCCGGCCAAGGTGACTGGCCGGCACATGTTCGTGCACGATTTCACCCTGCCCGGCATGCTGCACGGCCGCGTGGTGCGGCCGCCGGCGGTCGGGGCCAAGGTGGTGTCGGTCGATAACGCATCGGTCTCCGGGCTGCCCGGCGTGCGCGTGATCCGCAGCAACGACTTCGTCGCGGTGGTGAGTCCCGATGAATGGGCGGCGATCCGGGCGGCCCGCGAGCTCAAGGTGCAATGGACCGACAGCGCCCCGCTCGTCACGCACGAAGGTGTCGTCGAGTGGGCGCGGCGCGGCCCGTTCCTCGCGAACGAAACGCTGGTGAGCAAGGGCGATGCCGCCCGGATCGCGGCGCTCGCCGACGCGCCGGACAAAGTGACGGCGCGCTATGTCTGGCCGGTGCAATCGCACGCGTCGATGGGCCCGTCCTGCGCTGTGGCCGACGTGAAGGCGGGCAGCGCCACCGTGTGGACGGCGTCGCAGGCCAGCCATCGCCTGGTGAAAGCCTGCGCGGCGGTGCTCGACCTGCCGCCGGACAAGGTCCGTATCGTGTATCTCGATGGCGCGGGCTGCTACGGCATGAACGGCCACGACGACGCGTCCGCCGAGGCGGCCATGCTGTCGAAGGCGGCCGGCCGGCCGGTGCGGGTGCAATGGAGCCGCGAAGAAGAACTCGGCTGGGACCCGAAGGGGCCGCCGCAACTGCTCGAGCTGCGTGCGACGCTCACGCCCGAAGGCCGCATCGACGCATGGGAAACGGAGATGTGGCTGCCGCGAGCCACCGCCAACCTGGAATGGATCCCGCTGCTGTCGCCATCGGCGGCCGGGCTGAAGCAGCCGGTGGGGCAAGCCGTCGGCCTGGTGACGCAGAACGGCGATCCCTCTTACCCCGCCAAGGCCGTGAAGGTGCACGTGCACTGGCTCGGCGCCGCGCCGCTGCGGCCATCGAATATCCGCGCGCCGGGCAAGGTGGCCAACTCCTTCGCGGTGGAGAGCTTCGTGGACGAGCTCGCGGCGCAGGCCCACACCGACCCCCTCCAGTTCCGCCTGCGTGACCTGGACAATCCGCGCGGCCGCGAAGTGATCGAGCGGCTGGGCCGCCTGATGCAGTGGTCGCCCCGGCCTTCGCCGCAGCGCACGGGCACCCGACGCGTGGTGACGGGGCGCGGCATGGCGTTCGTGCATTACAAGCACAGCGAGACCTATGTGGCCATGGGCATGGAGGTCGAAGTCGATCGCGGCAGCGGCTCCATCCGCGTGCGGCGCGTCGCCTGCGCGCACGATTGCGGGCTGATGATCAACCCCGACAACGTGCGCGCCCAGGTCGAAGGCAACATCCTGCAGACGCTCTCGCGCACCTTGCACGAGGAAACCACATTCGATCGCTCGCGCGTGACCAGCGTCGACTGGGCGAGCTATCCGCTGTTGCGGTTCCCCGAGGTGCCACGGCTGGACATCGAGCTGATCCAGCGCCTGGACCAGCCGCCGCTGGGCGCGGGCGAGGCGGCCTCCAGCCCCGTGGCGGCGGCGCTCGCGAACGCGGTTTTCGATGCCACCGGCGTGCGCCTGCGCACCGTGCCTTTCACGCCGCAGCGCGTGCGGGCATCGATGGCCTAGATCACCACCGGCTCGGGCTCCAGCCGGATGCCGAAGCGCTCGTACACGCTGGTCTGGATGGCGCGCGCGAGCGTGACCACCTCGCCGCCGGTGGCGCCGCCGCGGTTCACCAGCACGAGCGCCTGCTTTTCGTAGACGCCCGCATTGCCCACGGACTTGCCTTTCCAGCCGCAGGCGTCGATCAGCCAGCCGGCCGCGAGCTTCACGCTGCCGTCGGGCATCGGGTAGTGCACGATGTTCGGTTCGCGCGCGATGATGTCCTGGCACTGCTCGGGCGTCACGGTCGGGTTCTTGAAAAAACTGCCGGCGTTGCCGATCACGCGCGGGTCGGGCAGCTTGGCCGAGCGCACGGCGCATACCCACTCGTACACCTGCCGGGCCGACGGCTCGCGGATGCCCGTCTCCTGGATTTTTCGTTGCAGGTCGAGATAGCCCAGCACGCTCTTCCACGGCTTGGGCAGGCGAAAACGCACCCGCAGGATGAGCGCCCGCCCGGCAAGGCCCAGGTCGCCTTCTTTCGCGGCCATGTGCTTGAACACCGAGTCGCGGTAGCCGAAGGCGCATTGCGCGGCGTCCAGGGTGAACGTCTTGCCGGTGAACAGGTCGATCGCGTCCAGCGACTCGAAGCGGTCCTGCAGTTCCACGCCGTACGCGCCCACGTTCTGCACCGGCGACGCGCCGACCGTGCCCGGGATCAGCGCGAGGTTCTCCAGCCCCGGGTAGCCCTGGTCCAGCGTCCAGGTGACGAACTCGTGCCAGTTCTCCCCCGCGCCCGCCTCCACGATCGTGGCGCGCGGGCCGTCGTCGATGAGCCGGCGGCCCGCCACCTCGACCTTCAGCACCAGCGGCTTGACGTCGCCGGTGAGCACGATGTTGCTGCCGCCGCCCAGCACGAACCTGGGGATCGAGCCGTACTCCGGGTCGGCCAGCAGTTCACGCACCTCCGACTCGCCGCGCACGCGCACCAGGGCCCGCGCCTTCGCGACGATGCCGAAACTGTTGTGCGACTGCAGGGGTACGTTTTGTTCCACGAACATGGGAGAATTGTCGCATCTGAGCCAAAGCAAAACCGGGGGGTCCCATGCCGTCATTCGACACTGTTTGCGAGCCGAACATGGTGGAGGTGAAAAACGCCGTCGACAACACCGCCAAGGAAATCGGCACGCGCTTCGATTTCAAGGGAACGTCGGCCGCCATCGAGCTCAAGGACAAGGAAATCACCCTGTTCGGCGATGCCGAGTTCCAGCTGACCCAGGTGGAGGACATCCTGACCGGCAAACTCGCCAAGCGCAGCGTCGATGTGCGCTTCCTCGACAAGGGCGACGTGCAGAAGATCGGCGGCGACCGCGTCAAGCAGGTGGTCAAGGTGCGCAACGGCATCGAGACCGAACAGGCCAAGAAGATCACGCGCCTCGTGAAGGACAGCAAACTCAAGGTGCAGGCGGCGATCCAGGGCGAGGCGGTGCGCATCACCGGCGCCAAACGCGACGACCTGCAGGCGGCGATGGCCCTGATCCGCAAGGAGATCGCCGACGTGCCGCTGTCGTTCAACAACTTCCGCGACTGAGCGGATGAAATTCGTTCTCGGTGGCATGGCCCTGCTGGCTTGCGCCGCCGCAGCCGCGCAATCGGTGGCCTTGCAGGGGATGCTGGGCAACAGGGCGCTATTGATCGTCGATGGCACCGCGCCCAAGACGGTGGCGCCGGGCGACACGCACCGGGGCGTGAAAGTCATTTCCACCTCGGGCGACACGGCGGTGGTCGAAATCGCAGGCCAGCGGCAGACCTTGCACGTGGGCGATTCGCCGGCCAGCGTGGGCGGCACCGGCGGCGCGCAGCCGCACGGCAGCCGGATCGTGCTCACGGCCGGCACCGGAGGTCACTTCACCACTCAAGGCGCGATCAACGGGCAGGCGGTGCAATTCATGGTCGATACCGGCGCGACGTCGGTTGCGATGGGCGTACCCGACGCGCAACGCATCGGGCTGGACTACAAGGCCGGCCGCGCCGGCTGGGGCAGCACGGCCAACGGCGCCGTCGCCGTCTGGCATGTGAAGCTGGGCTCCGTGCGCATCGGCGACGTGGAAATCCACGACGTCGACGCATCGGTGCTGCCGGCCGTCATGCCGTACGTCCTGCTGGGCAACAGCTTCCTCGGCCGATTCCAGATGAAGCGCGACAACGATCAGATGGTGCTGGAGCGGCGGTACTGACCGCCCGTTCCCGATCGATGCCGGACCAAGCTGCCGCTGCCGCCATTGCCCAGGAAGACTCGCGCTCGGCCCTCGCGCCGCTGCGGCAGCCGGTCTTCCGGATGCTGTGGCTCACCTGGATGGCGGCGAATACGTCGATGTGGATGAACGACGTGGCGGCGGCGTGGCTCATGACGTCGCTGGCGCCATCGCCGCTGTGGGTCGCGCTGGTGCAGACGGCCGCCACGCTGCCCGTGTTCCTGCTGGGCTTGCCCAGCGGCGCGCTCGCCGACATCCTGGACCGGCGGCGTTACTTCATGGCCACGCAGTTGTGGGTTGCCGCCGTCGCGGCGGTCGTGTGCGTTACGGTCATGATGGGCTGGATCAACCCCCCGCTGCTGCTCGCGCTGACGTGCTTCAACGGCGTGGGCCTCGCGATGCGCTGGCCTGTTTTCGCCGCCATCGTGCCGGAACTCGTGCCGCGTTCGCAGTTGCCGGCGGCGCTGGCGCTCAACGGCGTGGCGATGAACACGTCCCGAATCGTCGGGCCGCTGGTGGCGGGTGCGATCATCGCCGGCGCGGGCAGCGCCTGGGTGTTCGTGCTCAACGCGACCTTGTCTCTCGCGGCCGCGTTCGTCATCATGCGCTGGCGGCGCGAGCACAAGGAAAGCCCGCTCGGCCGCGAACGCCTCGCCAGCGCGATGCGCGTGGGTGTCCAGTTCGTCTGGCAGTCCTCGCGCATGCGGGCGGTGCTGCTGCGCATTGCGCTGTTCTTCCTGCACTCGACGGCGCTGCTCGCGCTGCTGCCGCTCGTCGCGCGCGCCCTCCCGGGCGGCGCGGCGGGCACCTTCACGGTCCTGCTCGCGTCGATGGGCGTCGGCGCCATCATCGGGGCGCTGCTCATCGTGCGGATCAGGAGCGTGGTGCCGATGCAGACCCTGTTGCTCGGCGGCACCGCGCTGCAAGCGACCGGCGCCGTGGTCGTGGCCTTCGCGCCCAACGTCTACGTCGCCGTGCCCGCGATGTTCGCGGCCGGCTTCGCCTGGATCACGGTGGCCAATTCGCTCACGGTCTCGGCCCAGATGGTGCTGCCCGACTGGGTGCGCGCACGCGGCATGTCGATCTACCAGATGGCACTGATGGGTTCGACCGCGGCCGGTGCGGCGCTGTGGGGCCAGATCGCCACCTGGACCACCATCCACTCGAGCCTCGCGATCGCGGCGGCCTCCAGCGTCGTTCTGATGGCGGTGGCGCAGCGCGTCGTGGTCGACCTGGGCATCGAGGAAGACCTCACGCCTTCGCGCGTGTTCAAGGTGCCCCAGGCCGAGGCGCCGCCGCAGGCCGGCCGCATCCAGGCCCTCATCGAGTACCGCATCGACCCGGCGCGCACGGCCGAATTCCTGCAGCTCATGCAGGAGAGCCGCCGCAGCCGGATGCGACAGGGCGCGCTCGACTGGCAGTTGCTGCGCGACCTGTACGACCCGGGGCGCTTCGTCGAGCAGATCACCGACGAATCCTGGACCGAGCACCTGCGCCGGTTCGACCGCGTCACGGCCGCCGACGTGCAGCTGCGTGAACGTAAACTCGCGTTCCACATCGGCGAGGAGCCGCCCCTGGTCACGCGATTCCTGATCGAACGGTAGGTTCGAAGCGTCGCTCGCGGCCGGGTCCGGCGCTTGCGGATGAACCTTAACGGTCCCGCGTGGAACTAACGTCGAAATCCAGATCGGGGTGCCCATGCTGCGTTCCATAGCCAAGTCCATGCGACAGCCTCCGGCGGCGGAGCCGCCGCGCGCGTCGTCGGCGGGCCGGCGCAGCACCGATGAGGAAGACCTGGACCTGATCGACAGGGTTGCGGCAGGCGACGTGCGCGCCTTCGAGGCGCTTTATCGCGCGTACCACCCGCGCCTCACGCGGTTCCTCTCGTCGATGACCGCGCGCCGGCCCATCGTCGAGGAAAGCCTGAACGACACGATGCTCGTGGTATGGCGGCGCGCCGGCACCTTCAACCGGCAGAGCAAGCTTTCCACCTGGATTTTCGCGATCGCCTACCGCACCGCCTGCAAGGCCATGCGATGGCAGGAGGCGCCGGCCGATGAACCGAACCTCGACGAGCGGGCCGGCGAAGGTGCCGGTCCGGAGCGGCTCACCTCCGACCGGGAGACGCGGCTGGCCTTGCTGCGGGCAATGCAGTTACTCTCGCACGAGCAGCGCAACGTTCTCGTGCTCACGTACTTCCACGATTTGCCCTACGCCGACATCGCCGAGATCATGGATTGCCCGGTCGATACCGTGAAGACCCGCGCGTTCCACGGCCGCCGGCGCTTGCGCGCCCTCCTCACGGGCGAAGCCGGAGACTGGCTGTGATGGCGCGCGTCATCCCGCTGGACACCGACGAGCACCAGGCGGCGCAGTCGCTGCTGCCCTGGTACGTCAACGGCACGCTGGGCGCCGAGGAATCCGAGCGGGTGCGAAAGCACCTCGCCGAGTGCCCCCGCTGCCAGGCCGATGCACAGTGGCAGGACCGATTGCGCGCCGCCCCGCCAGCCGCCGAGCCGACCTCGGCATCGGACGTCGATCGCCAGTGGGCCGCGCTCGCCGGACGGCTCGCACCCGGCGGCACGAAACCACCCCGCCGACCGCACGCCCTGGCGAATTGGCTCGGGACGCGCTGGCTTCCGCTCGCGGTCGGGCTCCAGACCGTGGTGATCCTGGCGGGGGCGCTCGCGTGGTTCGGTGTCCCGCAGCGCGAGGAGGCCTTCCGCGCCCTCGGCACCGCACCCGCAGCCATCTCCGCGAACGTCCTGGTGGTGTTCCGCCCGGGCGCGAGCGAGGCGGATATCCGGCGCGTGCTGCGGGCGAACCATGCGCAGATCGTGGGTGGCCCGACCGTGACTGACGCCTACCTGCTGCGCCTGGCCGCGCTCACGCCCGAGGCCCTGTCACGGCTGCGGGCGGACGCGGCGGTGCTGCGGGTCGAGTCGCTGGAGGGGGACGCCCGATGATCAGGTCGTTCCTGCTCGCCTGCCTCCTGGCGTGGTTCGCCCTGCCGGTTGCGGCCGACACGCCCGAGGTGCCGCAGCAGGTGCTGGTGCTGCTCGACATGCCGGCGCCGCATTTCCGGCCCGACAGCAATTACTCGGGCGGCTATGCGGATGCGGCCGGGCGCTCGGCGCGCCGGCGCACGGCCGCCGCGCTCGCCCGTTCGCATGGCCTGCGCGTCGCCACGGATTGGCCGCTCGGTGCGCTCGGCGTCGACTGCTATGTCATGGACGTGCCCGCGCCGCTGCACCCGGCCGACGTGGCGAGTCGGCTGGCGAGCGAACCCGGAGTGGCCTGGGCGCAGCCGATGAACGTATTTCGCCCGCTCGGCCACGACGACCCGCTGTTCGGGCAGCAGCCCGCGGCCGGGCAGTGGCACCTGTCTCAGTTGCACCAGGCGGCCGCAGGGCGCGGTGTGCGCGTCGCGGTCGTGGACAGCGGCGTCCAGGCGGATCATCCCGACCTGGCTGGCCAGCTCGATGCCCGCCTGAACCTGGTGACCGGCCGGCCCGAAGCCGCCGAAATCCACGGCACGGCGGTGGCGGGGATCATCGCCGCGCGCGCCGACAACCACGTCGGCATCGCCGGCATCGCGCCGCTCGCCCGGGTGCTGGCGCTGCGGGCGTGCTGGCAGGCGACGGCCGCGGACACCTTGTGCACGAGCCTGAGCCTGGCGCGCGCCTTGAACGCGGCCGTGGAGCGCGACGCGAACATCATCAACCTCAGCCTGGGCGGACCGCCGGATCGGCTCGTACAGCGGCTGATCGAGTCGGCGCTGGCGCGCGGGATCGTGGTGGTCGCCGCGACCAACCGCCAGGCGGCCGACGGCGGCTTCCCCGCGGCGCTGCCCGGTGTGATCGCCGTCGCGGAGGGACTGCCGCCGCCCTCGGCGCGCGTGGTGAGCGCACCCGGAACCGACATCCTCACGACGCTGCCCGGATCGCGCTGGGGGAGCGTTTCCGGCGCTTCGTACGCTGCCGCCCATGTGAGTGGACTGCTCGCGCTGATCATCGAGGCCCGATCGCATGGCCCGCCCGGCAGTCGCGCTCGCGCGCCGGTCTTCGCCGATCTCGTGTCGGGGGTGGATGGCGGCATCGATGCCTGCGCGACGCTCGCACGGGCGTCGGTCTCGTGCGGCTGCAACTGCGGCCAGGTGGCCCCCCTCGACTCGGTCGCGCGGCACTGACGTGCGCGCCACGGCATCGCTTGCGCAACACGGCCGTGGGGCGGCTTGCGCCATGGCCGGGCTGTTGCTGCCCGTTGTTGCCGCGGCCCAGTTCAGTGCGAGTGCGAGCGTCGAATCGGATTACCGGTTCCGCGGTGTTTCGCTGAGTGCATCCAGGCCCAGCCTGCGGCTCAGCGGCAATTTCGATTCGCCTTCCGGCGCGTATGCCGGCGTTTCCGTGACGCAAGCCGAGGTGTCGCAGGGCGATCGTTATGCGCAGTGGCTCGGATACGCCGGGTACTCCATGCCGGCCTCCGCCGGCAAGACGGTGGAGTTGGGCGCGACCTACTCCCATTTTGCCGGCAGCGGCCGCTACGATTTCGCGGAAGCCTATGCGGGCCTGCTCTCGGCGCACTGGAGCTTGCGCCTGAACTTCTCGCCCGACTACTTCGGGCGTCATGTGCAGACCGCCTATGCCGAAGCCAACGGGCAGGTGCAACTGAGCGACGCCGTCCGGCTGTTCGGGCATGTCGGACTGCTCGCGCCGCTGGCCGGCGGCGACCCCGCGGTGCCCGACGCAAACCGTCCGCGCGCCGACCTCCGGGTGGGCGCGGGCTGGGCAATGCGCGACATCGACGTCCAGCTTGCGTGGACAACGGCCAGCCGCGGCGGCCCGTTTCCGGCGGGCTACGGCCAGCGGCGCAGTGCCTGGACCATCGGCGCCACCTACTCCTTCTAGCGGCAGCATCGAACGCCGCTACGGCCGAGTGAACCTCTTCGCCCCGGAGCGGCATATACGCTGCGCGTTGAAGGTGCGCAGTGTGCCACGAGCAATCAAGGAGAAAGTCGATGTCCGCTTTTCGTTCGAGGTGTCTTGGGGTCGCCTGGGCCGGTGCAATGCTGCTGGCCGGCTGCGGCGGTGGCGGTGGTTATTCGGGCACCAGCTCGCCGCCGGCCAGCGCCAGCACCGCGTCGGCCTACGCCGCCAGCTACCTGGTGTCCGACATCTCGGGCACGATGTTCCGCGGCGCGCATACCGACCCGCACCTGATCGACGCCTGGGGCGTCGCGTTCAATCCGCAGGCATTCGTCTGGGTCACCGACAACGGCACGTCCGAGTCGACGCTGTACGATGGCGACGGCGTCCCGCAATCGCTCGTCGTGGCCATTCCACCGGGCAGCGCCGGCAGCGCGAAGCCCACCGGCATCATCTTCAGCAACAGGCCATCGAGCTTCAAGATCGCGCAAACCGGCGTGGCCGCCGCGCCCAGCATCTTCCTGTTCGTCGGCCAGGCTGGCACCTTGTCGGGCTGGTCGCCCACCGTGAATGCGACCAACGCCGTCACCGTGGTTGACCGCGGAGCAAGCGGCGCCGTGTACGCGGGGCTCACGATGGCCAATCGAGGCGGATCGGATTTCCTCTACGCCACCGATTTCCACCATGCGAGCGTCGACGTGTTCGACGCGAACTTCGCGAACGCCAGCGTCGCGGGCGCGTTCGTCGACGCCGACCTGCCGGCGGGCTACGCACCGTATGGCATCCAGGCAATCGGCGACCTCATCTACGTTGCGTATGCGCGGCAGGACGCGGCCGCACGTGACGCGGTCACCGGCGCCGGCGCGGGCGCGGTGGATGCGTTCGACACCGCGGGCCATCTGGTGCGGCGGCTGATCCCGCCCGGCGGCGCGCTCGATGCGCCCTGGGGCATCGCGTTGGCACCGGCCAATTTCGGATCGCTCAGCAACGCGCTGCTGGTTGCCAATTCGGGCGACGGCAAGGTCAATGCATTCGACCCGACGACCGGCGCATTCGTGGCCTCGCTTTCGGCGGCGGACGGCAGCCCGATCGTGATCGACGGGCTGCACGGCATCGCGTTCGGCAACGACCGCAACAACCAGCCATCGAACACGCTTTTCTTCGCCGCCGGGCCGGGCGGTGGAATCCACGGTGCATACGGCCGCATCGACAACCGCTGAAATCCCGTCAACACCCAACGAAGGAACTGAAATGAAACGTTCTCTGATCGCGCTACTTTCCAGTCTCGCGCTGGCGCTGCCCCTGCCTCTGCTAGCCGCCGGTGGCGGCGGTGGTGGCGGCGGTGGTGGGGGTGGTGGCGGCCCAGGGGGCGCCGACGAGATGTCGGTGCAGGATCCCGACTACCTGGCGGCAATGGCTGCCGTCAAGAAGAGCGACTGGCGGCAGGTCGTCGCGCGGATGGGCGTTTACACCCAGCGCAACCCTGACAACGCCGACGCTTGGAACGAGCTGGGGCACGCGCACCGCCGCCTCGGCGACCTCAAGACCGCACTGGACGACTACTCGAAGGCCCTCAAGCTCGACCCGAAGCACAGGGGCGTGCATGAGTACCTCGGGGAGGCGTACCTGCAGCTGGGCGATCTCGCACGCGCCGAACAGGAGCTCAAGACGCTCGATTCGCTTTGCTTCTTCCCCTGCGAACAGTACAAGGACCTGAAAGCGCAGATCGCGCGCTACAAGGGCCAGCAGGCGAAGGCCGGCTCCTGACCGGCAACAGGCGATGGGCGGCTGGCGCAACGACCCGCAGCACTACGGCGCCGTCGCCGTCGCGCTGCACTGGCTCATGGCCGTGCTGCTGGTCGCGCTGCTCGCGCTCGGGTGGTACATGGTGAGGCTGCCGGATGTCGGCTTCGACACCCGCAAGATCGTCCTGATCATCTATCACAAGGAGCTCGGCATCCTCGCGCTCGCGCTGGCCCTGCCGCGGCTGGCGTGGCGCGTCGCGCAGGCGCTGCCCGCCTTGGTGGAAACGCTGCCCGATTGGCAGCAGGTGATCGCGCGCTTCGTCCACCTGTGTTTCTACGGCTTGATGTTCGCGCT
>JAGRPN010000321.1 GCA_019449555.1 Ramlibacter sp. | reverse complement strand
CGTCGCTTCGAAGCAGCCCAGGTGCGGCGGCAGTTCGTTGGCATCTACACCAACCAGACCAATCGGGTGATCGACGCCTGGGTGCTACGCGGCCGCCACCGCTTCGGCGACTGCCGGCCATTCGGTCGCGCCGCCGGCGTGCGCGAGCTCGTCTCCTCCCTCAGGCGCGGCGAAGTGATGTACTTGCTGCCCGACATGAACTTCGGGCCCGAGGAGTCGATCTTCGTGCCGTTCTACGGCGTGCAGGCCGCCACCGTGCCGTCGCTGTCCCGCTTCGCGAAACTGGGCCGGGCCAAAGTGGTGCCGGTGATCACGCGGCTGACGCGCGAGGGCTACGAGATCCGGGTGCTGCCGGCGTGGACGGATTTCCCATCCGACGATGCTGCGAGCGACACGGCGCTCATGAACAAGCACCTGGAAGGCTACATCGACAGCATGCCCGAGCAGTACTACTGGGTGCACAAGCGTTTCAAGACCCGGCCCCCAGGCGAGCCGCCGGTGTATTGACCTTTGCTCGTAGGGCTCCGGCGGGCGGCGCATCGCCGCACGCGGTCAGTGCGCGAGGAAGTCGCCGAGCCGTTGCGCGATGAACTGCGGCCGCTCGTGCACGATCCAGTGCGTCGCGCCTTCGACTTTTTCCAGCGTGAGCCGGGGCACGTACTGCTCCAGGCCATCCACGAGGCCGGGCGGCAGCGCCGCATCTTGCATGGCCCACAGCACGAGGGTGGGCAGATTCACGGTGAGCATCTCGGGCGGCAGCGTGACGGCAGCGGCGCCGGGGTCCTCGGGACGCGGCGGCCGCAGCGGCGAGGCCCGGTAGTAATTCAGCCCGCCCGTCAGGCTGGCGTCCCACACGTCGCGGTATTGCTGTTTGAGGCTTTCAGTCAGCCACGGCGCTCCGCCCCAGTTGGTGAAGAACGCCCACAGCCGGCGGTAATCGTTTTCGCGCAGCAGCGCTTCCGCATCCGGGCGGATCAGGAAATTCATGTACGCGCTGGCGGCCTGCTGGCTGGCGCTGCACTGCAGTTCACGCAGGAAAGTCGCCGGATGCGGCGAGTTGACGATCGCCAGCCGCTTCGTGAGATGCGGCAACTGGTTGGCGAGATTCCATCCGACGGCGCCGCCCCAGTCGTGGGCTACGAGGCACTCCAGCTGTGCGCCTTCGGCCTCGATCAGCGCGGCAATGTCCTGGACCAGGTACTTGGCGCGGTAGGCCTTCACGTCGGCTGGCTGGCTCGATTGCTCGTAACCGCGCAGGTTCGGCGCGACGCATCGGTACCCGCCGTGTTCCGGCCGCGCGAAATGCTCCAGCAGCTCGTCCCAGACGAACGCAGCTTCGGGAAAGCCGTGCAGGAACATGAGCACGGGCCGGCCGCGTTCACCGGCCGCACGGCAACTGAGGGTGATGCCATGCGGCAGGACCTGCTGGAATCGTTCGATCATTGCGCCTCGGGGTGGGCCCAGTGCCAAAGCAACAGGGAGGTTTCTTCGACGCCCTGTTTTTTCAGGGCGGAGAACAGTTTCACCTCGCCGCCGCCGGCTTGCAGTCGCGCAATGGACAGCGCCTTGGCCTGCTCGCTGCGATTGAGCTTGTCCGCCTTGGTCAGCAGCAGCAGGAATTTCAGGCCCTGCTCGACGCGCGGGCGGATCACTTCCAGCAGGATGTCGTCCAGCTCGGTGAGCCCCAGGCGCGGATCGACCATCAGCACGACTGCACGCAGGTTCTCGCGGGTGACGAGGTAGTTGGCCATCACCTGCTGCCAACGCAATTTGTCCTGCTTGGGTACCGCGGCGTAGCCGTAGCCCGGCAGGTCCGCCAGGATGGCATCGGTGATGCCCTGCTTGCCCAGCGCGAACAGGTTGATGCTCTGTGTGCGCCCCGGCGTCTTGGAGGCGAACGCCAGCCGCTTCTGCTGGGTGAGCGTGTTGATGCAGGTGGACTTGCCCGCGTTCGACCGCCCCACGAAAGCGATTTCCGGTACGTCCAGCGCGGGCAGGAACTCGAGCTTGGGCGCGGTGGTCAGGAAGCGGGCCGTGTGCATCCAGCCGACGGCGATCGCCGCGCTGGTCGTGGCAGCGCGCGGCGGAACGGCCGGGGTGTCGCTGCCGGCGCTCTGGCCCGGGGCGGAAGTCATAAGGTGCCTTTGGCGTTGCGGGGGAGCCCGAGTGCGGCATTGTAGAATCTTCGAGTTTTGCGCTCACGCATCGAACTACCAATATGAAGTTGCTCGCCTGTCTGTTGATGGCTGCCTTTGCCGTGGCGCCCGCGTCCACGGTCTTCGCCGCGGAGGAAAAGCCCGCCGCGCCGGCGGCGCCGGCCGCCGCACCGGCTGCCGCGAAGCCCGATCTGGCCCAGGGCCAGGCGAAGTTCACGGCCGTGTGCGCCGCCTGTCATAACGCGGACGGCAACTCCGCGATCCCGACCAACCCCAAGCTGGCGCAGCAGCATCCCGAATACCTCATCAAGCAATTGCAGGAGTTCAAGAGCGGCAAACGCCCCAGTCCCATCATGCAGGGCTTCGCCTCGCAATTGTCGGAGGCGGACATGAGGAACATCGCCTACTGGGTGAGCTCGCAAAAGGCCAAGCCGGGTTTCGCGAAGGACAAGGACCTGGTCACCCTGGGCGAGCGCATCTATCGCGGCGGCGCCGCCGACCGGCAGATCGCCGCCTGCGCGGGTTGCCACAGCCCCGACGGCGCAGGCATTCCCGCGCAATACCCGCGGCTGTCGGGACAGCACGCCGACTATGTCGCGGCCCAGCTGAACGCGTTCAAGTCGGGCGGTCGCGTCAACAGCCAGCAGATGACCCAGGTCGCCGCCAAGCTTTATGACCGCGAGATCAAAGCGGTTGCCGATTACATCGCGGGCCTGCGTTGAAAGATCCCGCTAAAGTTTGAACCAAGCGCCGAGCGACGGCACCAAAAGGCGGGCGCCTCCGTGGAGGGCCCGCCTTTTCGTTTGCTGTAAGAATCGCCGCTTTCGGCAGACCAACGCCATGACGGGCAAAAACGACATGCTGATCCGCACTTCGAGCGACGGGTTCATCCATCCGCTGTCCGGCGAAATCACGCCGAGGTCCATTTATCACGGACGCCGCGATATTCTCAAGGTCATGGCTGCCGGCGTGGCCGGACCCGTCCTGGCTTCCTGGGCCGCGCGCGACGCCTTGGCCCAGGCGCAGCGGCCCGGCAAGCTTGCGCCGCTGCCTGCGGTGAAGGCCGGCGTCGCCGGGGCGATGACCCTGGAGAAGGTCACCGACTACAAGGACGTCACGAGCTACAACAATTTCTACGAATTCGGGACCGACAAGGCCGATCCGGCGAAGAACGCCCGCACGCTCAAGACGAGCCCCTGGACGGTCGAAGTGGACGGGCTGGTGAACAAGCCGGGCAAGTTCGCGCTGGAAGACCTTCTGAAGCTGG
>JAGRPN010000320.1 GCA_019449555.1 Ramlibacter sp. | reverse complement strand
TCGCCCGAACGCAGCACGTCGCCGATCAGATGGTAGGTGTGCCAGGCCTCGAGCGCGGCCGGGTCGCCAGCCGCCGCTTCCACGCCGAGTGCGAATGCCTCACCCTGCAACTGCCCGTCAGCCAATGCCGAAATCATCTCCTGGGTCTGTATCCTGTCCATAGCATCACCTCGCTGCATTTCGCCTCACCAGCGCTTGCCCGACTGGTTTTCCAGCAGTGGCTTGATCTTCAGGGAGATAGCCTCGCGCGCCCGGAAGATACGCGACCGCACGGTGCCGATAGGGCAGCTCATCACGTCCGCAATCTCCTCGTAGCTCAGGCCTTCGATCTCGCGCAGGGTCACTGCCTGCCGCAATTCCTCCGGCAGCGCTTCCATGGCAGAGTTCACGGCGGCGGCGATCTCCTTGGCGGCCAGTACCGTTTCCGGCGTTTCCGCGGTGGTTAGTTCGTTCTCCACGGCGGAAGTTTCATCCTCCTCGTCCCCGCCGCGCAGCGCGTTTTCCGAAACGAGGGGGTCGCGCTTGAGGTCGCCGAGCGCTTTTTTGGCCGTATTCACCGCGATCCGGTACAACCAGGTGTAGAACTGAGCTTCACCGCGGAACTGCGACAGTGCGCGGTAGGCCCGGATAAAAGTCTCCTGCGCGATATCCTCGACCAGGTCGGTGTCGCGCACCATGCGCCCGATCAGCCTCTCGATGCGGCGCTGGTACTTCAGCACCAGCAGCTCGAAAGCCTTCTGGTCGCCCGCCACCGTGCGCTCCACCAGCATCAGGTCGGTGTCGGCGGGCGCGGGGGAGGCGGCGTGAGGGGGCTTTGTCATGGTTTCGCTGCGGGCGGGCGAGCCGCGGGCAGCGCTTCGATTCTGGCGCGCGAATATACCGCACGACGCAGATCATCCCATCGTTCCGGCCGCGTCACGCGCTCCAGGCACAACCAGCGCGATCGGCTGTCCGACTGCCAGCGTAGCAACAGGCAATGCTGAAGGTCGAGAGTGACTTCCAGCGTGCCGGAATGCGTGTTCGGCGGGCACGCCCACTGCCAGGCCTCTCCATCCCAGGCGAGGACGCCGCTCGCTTCATGCCACCAGCGCCAGCCGGCAAATGCGCCCGCTGCAGCGAGCAAAGCCCAGCCAATGGCCGGCCGCCATGAAGGCAAGTAGAGCGACCAGAGGCCCGTCACGACGGCCCCCAGCAGCCATCCGAGCAACAGCATGCGCCCCACGAAGCGCGAGCGCCCCACCGGGTAGCTCACCGATGGGGCGCCGTGCATGGAAAGCCTGGTCTGAAAATATCCCGACCTGCGCGCCGCGTTATTGCAGGCGCTTGAACACGAGCGTGCCGTTGGTGCCGCCGAAGCCGAAGTTGTTCTTCAGCGCGTAATCGATGCGCATGTCGCGCGCGGCGTTGGCGCAGTAGTCCAGGTCGCATTCGGGATCCTGGTTGAAGATGTTGATGGTGGGGGGGCTCTTCTGCTCGTGCACTGCGAGCACCGTGAACACCGACTCGATACCACCCGCGCCGCCCAACAGATGACCCGTCATCGACTTCGTGGAATTGACGACCACCCTCCTCGCAGCGTCGCCCAGTGCCGCCTTCACGGCGTTGGACTCGTTGAGGTCTCCCAGCGGCGTGGACGTGCCATGCGCGTTCAGGTAATCGACCTGGTCCGGACTGATCCCGGCGTTGCGCAGCGCGTTCACCATCGAGCGGCGCGGCCCATCCACGTCGGGCGCCGTCATGTGATACGCATCCGCGCTCATGCCGAAACCCGCCACTTCCGCATAGATCCTCGCGCCGCGAGCCTTGGCGTATTCATACTCCTCGAGCACCACCACGCCGCTGCCCTCGCCGAGCACGAAGCCGTCGCGGTCCTTGTCCCAAGGCCGTGAAGCCGTCTTCGGATCCTCATTGCGCGTCGACAGAGCCCGCGCCGCCGCGAAACCGCCGATGCCCAGGGGGGACACGCAGGACTCGGAGCCGCCGGCGACCATGACGTCGGCGTCACCACTTTCGATCATGCGTGCCGACAGCCCGATGGCGTGCAGCCCGGTAGTGCAGGCGGTGACGACCGCGATGTTCGGTCCTTTGAATCCGTACTTGATCGAGACGTGCCCGGAAATCATGTTGATGATCGACGCGGGCACGAAGAACGGGGAGATCCGGCGCGCCCCGCGGGCGACCAGCTCCGAATGCGTGTCCTCGATCAGAGGCAGTCCGCCGATGCCCGAACCGATGTTGCACCCGATCCTTGTCGCGAGATCGCCGTCCAGCGCGTCCCCGGTGGGCAGACCGCTGTCGGCCACGGCTTGGCATGCCGCCGCCAGGCCCAGGTGGATGAAGCGGTCCATGTGACGCGCTTCCTTCTCCGGGATGTAGTCCGCGATGTTGAAGCCCTTGACCTCGCCGGCGATCTTGCAGGCGAAAGTGCCTGCGTCGAACCGCGTGATGAGGTCGATGCCGGACTTGCCGGCAAGCAGGTTGGCCCAGGACTCGGCCACCGTGTTTCCCACGGGGCTGATGCAACCCAGCCCGGTCACCACGACACGGCGGCGGCTCATGGGAAGCGAGCCCCCACGCCGGCGGCCACGGCCGCGACGTTGCCCCCCGAGCGGTTCCTCGCACCCTGGAACGATCCGACGGTTCTCATCAAGCCTTCTGGTGCGCGTTGGCGTAGTCGATCGCGTTTTGCACCGTGGTGATCTTCTCGGCATCCTCGTCCGGGATCTCGATGCCGAACTCGTCTTCGAGCGCCATCACCAGCTCCACCGTGTCGAGCGAGTCGGCACCGAGATCGGCCACGAAGGCCTTTTCGCTGGTGACCTGGGACTCTTCCACGCCGAGCTGCTCGGCGATTATTTTTTTGACACGTGCTTCGATATCGCTCATGGTTCCCTCAAAGGGTTGTGAATGAATCCGCGATTTTAGCCTCCGGCATGACGGCCCCTTCGGGCCGCTGTCAGCCTGTGCTCGCCGGGCGGATGAACCGGCTTGACCGCTTCAGGCCATGTACATGCCGCCGTTGACGTGCAGTTCCTGCCCTGTCACATAGCCGGCCTGCGGCGAAGCGAGATACGCCACCGCATGCGCCACGTCCGCCGGTTGTCCCAGCTGCCCCAGCGGGATCTGCCCCAGCAATGCCTTGCGCTGCTCTTCCGGCAGGCGCGATGTCATGTCGGTTTCGATGAACCCCGGCGCGACGCAATTGACCGTGATGCCGCGGCTGGCGAGTTCGCGGGCGAGTGCGCGCGTCATGCCCGCGACGCCGGCCTTCGCCGCCGCATAGTTGGCCTGGCCCGGGTTGCCCGCCGCCCCCACCACTGAAGTGATGCTGATGATGCGCCCGTAGCGCTGTTTCATCATCGTGCGCATGACCGCGCGGCTCATCCGGAATACCGCCTTCAGATCGGTGTCGAGCACCGCGTCCCAATCCTCGTCCTTGAGCCGCATCGCCAACATGTCGCGGGTGATGCCCGCGTTATTGACGAGCACATGGAGGCCGCCCTGCTCCTTCACGATGGCATCGACCAGGGCCTCGGCGCCGGCTGCATCGTTCACATCGAGGCGCGCGCCCTTGCACCCGGAATGAGCCGACAGCATCCCGCTGATCCTTGCCGCGCCGTCATCGCTCGTCGCCGTGCCGATGACTTTCAATCCGCGCTGCGCCAGCTCCAGCGCGATGGCGGCGCCGATGCCCCGGGACGCGCCAGTGACGAGGGCGACCTGGCCCTCGAATGCGATCGTCATGCGAGCGCTCCCTTGACTTCGGCCAGCGTCGCGGGATCGTAGAGCGCCATGCCGGCGAGTTCGGGATCGATACGCCTGCAAAGCCCCGCCAGTACCTTGCCCGGGCCGCACTCCACGACGGTCGTGATGCCACGGGCCTTGATCGCGCGCACGCAATCGACCCAACGCACCGGCCCGAATGCCTGTTCGTACAACGCGGCGCGAATCCGGTCGGGTTCCGTTTCCACGCGCGCTTCGATGTTGTTGATCACCGGGATGCGCGGGGCCGCAAAGGCAGTGGCCGCGAGCCTTTCCTTCAGCCGCTCGGCGGCCGGCTTCATGAGGCTCGAGTGGAACGGCGCGGACACCGGCAGCGGCATGGCGCGTTTGGCGCCGTTGGCCTTGAGCACCTCGCACGCTTTCTCGACGGCGGCCTTGCTGCCCGCGATCACGGTCTGCACCGGGTCGTTGAAGTTCACGGCTTCCACCGCCTCCGCGGAGTTGGTGCCGAAACTGCGCACCGCTTGCGCGCAACCTTCGATCACCTTCTGCGCATCCATGCCCAGCACCGCTGCCATGGCGCCGGCGCCCACCGGCACCGCATCCTGCATGGCCTGGGCGCGAAAGCGCACGAGCGGCGCGGCCTGCGAAAGGGTGAGCACGCCTGCTGCAACCAGCGCCGAATATTCTCCGAGTGAATGGCCAGCCACCACGGCGGGCTCCGCGCCGCCTTCGGCACGCCAGGCCCGGTAGGCCGCGATGGCCGCGACCAGCATCACCGGTTGCGTGTTGGTGGTCAAGGCCAGGGCTTCCTTGGGACCTGCCCCGATCAGCTTGCCGACGTCTTCGCCCAGCGCCTCCGAGGCTTCCCGGATCGCCTCGACGACAGCCGGATGCGCGCCCCACGCGTCGAGCATGCCGACAGACTGGGACCCCTGTCCCGGAAAAACAAATGCGAACGGTTTCATGCTCGTTGCCTGATGGATATGGACTGGCTCGACGCAAGGCGCGCGCGGCGCCTAGAAGTCCAGCAGGACAGCGCCCCAGGTGAAACCGCCACCCACGCCTTCGAGCATGAGCGTCTCGCCGTGCTTCACTTTGCCGCTGCGCACGGCAGCGTCGAGCGCGAGCGGAATCGAGGCGGCGGAGGTGTTGCCGTGTTCGTCCACCGTCACCACCACTTTGTTCATCGGCAGCTTGAGCCGCTTCGCGGTGCTCTGCATGATGCGGATGTTCGCCTGGTGGGGAACCAGCCAGTCGATGTCGGCCGCCGTCTTGCCGGCCTTCGCGAGGGCAGCGCGCGCTGCATCTTCCAGCACTCCCACGGCGAGTTTGAACACAGCCTGGCCGTCCATCTTGAGCAGCGGATCGCCCAGCACCTGGCCGCCCGAGACCGTTCCCGGCACGCACAGGATGCCCACGTGCTTGCCATCGGCGTGCAGATCGCTGGAAAGAATGCCCGGCGTGTCGGACGCTTCCAGCACGACCGCGCCTGCGCCGTCGCCGAACAGCACGCACGTGGTCCGGTCATTGAAGTCGAGGATGCGCGAGAACACTTCGGCGCCGATGACGAGCGCCTTGCTCGCGGCCCCGGTCTTGATCATGGAATCGGCGATCACGAGCGCATACACGAACCCGCTGCACACCGCCTGCACGTCGAAGGCGGCGCAGCCGGCGATCCCCAATTTGTTCTGCACGATGCAGGCCGCCGATGGGAACACCATGTCCGGCGTGGAAGTGGCGAGGATGATCAGGTCGATATCCCCCGCCGCGATGCCCGCGGCCTCGATCGCATGGCGCGCGGCCTGCACGGCCAGATCACTGGTCGTGACGTCGGGGCCGGCGAAGTGGCGCGCGCGGATGCCGGTGCGCTCCACGATCCATTGGTCGGACGTTTCGATCCCTCTCGCGGCCAGTTCGCTCGCGAGGTCGGCATTCGTCACGCGGCGCGGTGGCAGATAGCTGCCGGTACCGGTGATACGGGAATATCTGGTCATTTATGGATTGGCGACGGTTTCCAGCGGCACGGCAGGACCCTCGCCTCCCATCAGCAGGGGCTTGGCGTGGGCGATCCGCGCCTGGACACGGTCGAGCAGGTTGTTTCGGGCCGCATCATACGCCCGGTCCAGGGCCTGCCCGAAAGCGAATTCATCGGCGGAGCCATGGCTCTTGAACACCAGGCCACGCAGGCCCAACAGGGCTGCGCCGTTGTAGCGGCGGTAATCGACGCGTTTTTTAAAGGCGGATAGAACGGGATACACAGCAATTGCGGCCAGCTTCGTAAGCGCATTGCGAGAGAACTCCTCTTTCAGGAACCCGCCGATCATCGTTGCCAGGCCTTCACTGGTCTTCAGGGCTACGTTGCCCACGAAACCGTCGCACACAACGATGTCGGTCGTTCCCTTGAAGATGTCGTTCCCCTCGACGTTGCCGTAGAAATTGAGGTCGCCGGAATTCGCGGCAGATCTCAGCAAATCTCCGGCTTTTTTTATGATTTCGCCGCCTTTGATGATCTCTTCGCCGATGTTCAGCAGGCCGACCGACGGCGAATCGACGTGCCCGAGGGCGGAAACCAGGGCCGAGCCCATCACCGCAAACTGCAGCAGGTGTTGCTCGGTGCAATCGACATTGGCCCCAAGATCGAGGACCGTGGTTGCGCCGCCCTTCGCATTGGGCAGGTGAGAGGCGATGGCCGGCCGGTCGATGCCATCGATGGTCTTGAGCAGGTAGCGCGCCAGCGCCATCAAGGCACCAGTGTTGCCGGCCGACACCGCGGCTTGGGCCCGCCCGTCCTTCACCTGCTGGATCGCGACGCGCATCGAGGAGTCCTTCTTCCTTCGCAGCGCCACTTCGACCGGGTCGTGCATCGCGACGACCTCGGATGCCGGCACGATAGCTGCCCGTCCGTGCTGGAAGGCCGCCAGACTCTCCGGCGCGCCCACGAGCAGCAACTGCGCCTCGGGATGCCGGCCGAGGAAATGCCGGCAGGCGGCGAGCGTCACGCGCGGTCCGTGATCACCCCCCATGCAGTCGACAGCCAGAGTAGTCATGGCCTCAAATGTAGAACGGATTCCGACCGGCACCCCGAGTGCGCGCGGCACTTGTCACGAGGCAAAACAAAGGCCCGCGCTGCGCACGCGCAGCCGGGCCTCGTCGGCGCGAAACGGCGCTCAGGCTTCGTTCTTGGTCTTGACGACCTTGCGGCCGCGGTAGAACCCGGTCGGGCTGACATGGTGGCGCAGGTGGGTTTCACCCGTGGTGGGCTCGACGGCGATGCCCGGCACGACGAGCGCGTTGTGCGAGCGATGCATGCCGCGCTTGGACGGCGATTTCTTGTTCTGCTGGACGGCCATGAGGGGCTCCTGGATTCAAAAGAGGCCTCGCGCTCGGTCGCAAGGCGGTTGGGTTCGGTGAGTGGGCGCGCGCTGAAGCTGCAAGGCCGGTGGCGCGAAGCCCATGATTATAGCTGAAGTCCTCGATTCGACTGGCGTTCGCTAGGATTTTCCGGTTTTGAACTTACCCAGCAGCGCGAACGGGTTGTCCCGCTGAGCCGACGCTGACTCGAACTCCTCGTCCGCCACCGCCAGTTTGACCGGCACTGGACAACTTTCGTGCCGGGGCGCCAACGGCAGTTCCATCAGCAGTTCGTCCTCGACCAGCTCGATCAGGTCGAAACTGCGGCTCATTGCGAGGACGTCCTCCTGAGACTGCTCGTCTTGCGCCGCCGCCATCTCCTCGTCGGGGACGAAGCGGAAGGACCGCTCCACGGCCACGGGGACATCCACCTCGCCGAGGCAGCGCTGGCAGGTGAGGGGCAGAATCGCGCTGGAGTTCAGGTGGACCCAGATCTCCGGGTGCACGTGCCCAGGATTGCGCAGCTCGCCCTGGGCCGACCAGCTGACCGGTGATTGCGAACCCCGGCCTTCGGTTTCGGCGAGGAGGCGCGGCAGCTCCCGCAAAGGCGAATGTCCGGCCAGCGTGGCGCCCTCCTCGGCAAAGCTCTTGAGATCGAGCCGGCGAGCGACAAACTCTTTGCTCATTGCGCCAGTGTAAGAGAATCGGGCGATGTCCGAGGCCTCCGCTCCCGCGCCAGATCGCCCGCTCGTGCTGGGTTCGAGTTCGCCTTACCGGCGCGAACTCCTGTCGCGCTTGCATCTTCAGTTCCAGACCGCCTCCCCGGCCGTGGACGAGACCGGTCTGCCGGGCGAATCCCCGCTCGGGATGGCCCGGCGGCTCGCCCTCGCGAAGGCGCGTGCCGTGGCGCAGCAGTTTCCGCAAGCGGTTGTGATCGGATCTGATCAGGTCGCGGATCTCGGCGGTGCAGCGCTCGGAAAGCCTGGTTCGCACGAAAGAGCCGTCGCCCAGTTGCGGCAAATGAGCGGGCAGGTCGTGATCTTCCAGACCGCGGTGGCCGTGGTGTGTGCCGCCACCGGATTCGAGCAACTGGATGTCGCGCCGGTCAGGGTGACGTTCCGCCGGCTCACGGATGCGGAAATCGAGTCCTACCTGCGCACCGAACAGCCTTACGACTGCGCCGGGAGCGCGCGCAGCGAGGGCCTGGGCATCGCGTTGCTGGATGCGATCGAAAGCGACGACCCCTCCGCTTTGGTCGGCCTGCCGCTGATTCGCACTTGCCGGATGATCCGCGCGGCCGGCGTGAAGGTGCTTTGATGGCCGCCAGCGGCCGGCTGTACCTGGTGCCGGCCCCGCTGGATTTCGGCTGCGCCGTGCAAGCGCCGCTCACGGACGTGATGCCCGCGGGCACGATCGCGATCGCCGCGACGCTCACGCACTGGATCTGCGAGAACGCGAAGTCCACCCGCGCGTTCCTCAAGCGCGTCGGCGAGGTGCACCCGCTGGCGTTGCCGCTGCAACAGCAGCAGATCGCGGAACTGCCGCGCGAGGTCCACAAGAAAGGCGACCACGAAAGCGGTTTCGACGCGTCGGGCCTGCTGGCTTGCGCACGGCAGGGGCACGACATCGGGCTGGCGAGCGAGGCCGGCATGCCGGCCATCGCGGACCCCGGTTCGTCCGTCGTCCGAGCGGCGCATGCGCTTGGGATCCAGGTGGTGCCGCTGGTCGGTCCGGCGTCCTTGATGCTCGCGCTGGCGGCCAGCGGCCTCAACGGGCAGAACTTCGCCTTCGTCGGCTACCTGCCGCAGGAGCCGACCTCACGCGCGCAGCGCATTCGCGAACTCGAATCGGTGGCGCTGAAATCAGGCCAGTCGCAGCTCTTCATCGAGACGCCTTACCGGAACCTTGCGCTGTGGGAAGCGCTGTTGAAAACGCTGCAGCCGTCCACGCGGCTCTCGATCGGCAGCGGCCTCACGCTACCGAACGCGCTCGCCCGCAGCCAGCCGGTCAAATTGTGGAAGCAGGAGGGCGCGCCGCTCGACGGCGACACGCCGGCCGTGTTCGGCATCGGCCGCTAGCCCCGCGCGGGGAGCGGGGTGGGAGAACTTGGCGTCAGCGCAGGGCCGGTATCGCCTTCAGCGCGTGCATCGCGCCTTCGCCGATGGACGCACCGAACTTCTTCGCAAGGCGCTCGGCCACGTTTTCGCGGCGGGTGTAATCCACCAGTTCCTCGGCCTTGACGACTTCGCGCGCGACGAAATCGATGTTGCCCAACTGGTCCGCGAGCCCCAGGTCGATCGCCTGCTGGCCGGTCCAGAACAGGCCGCTGAATAGCTCCGGCGTTTCCTTCAACCGCTTGCCGCGGCCCGCCTTGACCGCGTCGATGAATTGCCGGTGCACCTGATCGAGCATGGACTGCGCGAACACCCGGTGCTTCTCGGTCTGCGGGCTGAACGGGTCGAGGAAGCCCTTGTTCTCGCCGGCGGTCATGAGCCGGCGCTCGACTCCCAGCTTGTCCATCAGACCCGTGAAACCGAAACCGTCCATCAGCACGCCGATGCTGCCCACGATGCTCGCCTTGTCCACGAAGATGCGGTCGGCGCCGGACGCGATGTAGTAAGCCGCCGAAGCGCACGACTCCTCCACCACCGCATACACCGGCTTCTTGTACTTGTCGCGCAGCCGCTTGATCTCGTCGTAGATGATGCCGGCCTGCACCGGACTGCCGCCGGGAGAATTGATCAACAGCACCACGGCCTGCGCACCCGAGTCTTCGAACGCGGCGCGCATGCCGGCCACGACTGCTTCGGCGCTGGAATCGCTGCCGGAAGAGATTTCGCCCTTGATCTCGATGACCGCCGTGTGCGGCCCGGTCTTGTCGGTCGATGGCGAGCCGCGATGCAACAGCGCCCAGAACAGGGCCACGAAGAATGCAAGCCACGCCAGCCGCACGAACGTGCGCCAGCGGCGGGCCCGTCGCTGCTCCTGGAGTGTCGCGAACATCAGCTTTTCCAGCGTGGCACGCTCCCAGCCGGGCGCGGCGGACGTGCGGGCGGCTTCGGCGCCGGCAACGGGCGCGGCAGTGTCCGGCACCCGCTCGTTGGGCGGTAATGGTTCATTCATGTTCTAGAACTCGACAGGTTTGAGGTTGTAGTCAGTATGCCAGTGCACGACACCATCGCGCTCGGTCACGGCAATCTTCACCAGCCCTGCGCGGCAAGGGCCGCCCGCGCAGGCGCCGGTGTCCGGCCGGTACACCGCGCCATGCGTGCCGCAAAGAAGCCAGCGACCGCTCTCGTCGAAGAAACGGTTGGGCTGCCAATCGAGTTCCATCGCGACGTGGCTGCAGCGGTTCAGGTAGGCATGGACCTGGCCTTCGAAGCGGATGGCAAAGGCGCGGCAACTCTGCCCGCCGAACACCACGTCGAACGGCACGGCATCGCCGCCATCCACCAGATCGGCTGAATTGCACAGGGCGACCGCTGCGGGCATGGCGGGGCGTTCAGGCGTTTTCAAGCAGCCACGCGTGCAGGTCGGGCACCGAACGCGCCACGAACAAGGGCTCGAGTGCATCGAAATCCGCCGGCTCGTGGGCGCCGTAGCTGACGCCGACGCAGGGGCAGCCCGCATTCACCGCCATCTGCAGGTCATGCGTCGTGTCGCCGATCATCAGCGTGCGCCGCGGCTCGGCGCCGAACTCGCGCATCAATTCCTGGAGCATGAGCGGATGCGGCTTGCCCGCCGTTTCGTCGGCCGTGCGCGAACCGTGGAACATGCCCTTGAGCTGGACCGTGTCGAGCACGTCGTCGAGGCCGCGGCGCGATTTCCCGGTGGCTACCGCCAGCCAGTGGTGCCGCGCCCTGAGTTCCGTGAGCAGCGGCAGCACTCCGTCGAACAGGCTCAGGTCGTTCTGGTGCGCGATGTAATGGTGCCGGTAGCGCGCGCCGAGCTCCTTGTACCGCGCCTGCGGCACATCGGGGGCCGCATGGGCGAGCGCCTGCATCAATCCGAGGCCGATCACATAGGCCGCTTCCTTCTCCGACGGCATCCTGCCCCCCACATCGACCACCGCCTGCTGGATGCAGCGCACGATGATGCGGGTGGAGTCGAACAGGGTGCCATCCCAGTCGAAGGCGATGAGGTCAAAGCGGCGCGGGCGCGGCGAGGGCATGGTCGGCGAACTTCCTGAGTTCCGGCGGCAAAGCGGCTATCAGCTCGATTCGCTCGCCGGTCGCGGGATGGTCGAACTGTAACCGCCACGCGTGCAGGTACATGCGCTTGAGGCCTTCCTTGTGGAGCGCTTTGTTGAGCTCGAAGTCGCCGTACTTGTCGTCGCCGGCGATCGGATGGCCCTGCGATGCCAGATGGACGCGTATCTGGTGGGTCCGCCCGGTCTTGATGGTGACTTCGAGCAGCGTGAACACGTCGCCGGTACTATCCTCACCCCGGCCCTCTTGGCGCGGCAAGGGGAGAGAAATGCGCTGCGCGACTTTCACGAGCGTGATGGACCGCATGCCGTCCGGGTCGTCCCGGGCCACGACCTTGACCCGGCGCTCGCCGTCGGCTTGCAGGTACTTGTGCAGCGGCACATCGATGACCTTCCGGTTCGCCGGCCAGCTTCCCACCACCAGGGCCAGGTAGGTCTTGCCGGTCTCGCGCTCGCGGAACTGGTCCTGCAGCCGGGTCAGGGCCGAGCGTTTCTTGGCGACCAACAGGATGCCCGACGTCTCCCGGTCCAGCCGGTGCACGAGTTCGAGAAATCTGGCGCCGGGGCGCGCCTGCCGCAATTGTTCGATCACGCCGAAGCTGACGCCGCTGCCGCCGTGCACGGCGACGCCGGCCGGCTTGTCGATCGCAAGCAGGTGCTCATCCTCGAAAAGCACGGGAAATTCGCGCGCCGGAGCCGGTTTTTCCAGCTTCTCGGCCACTTTTTCTGAAATACGGACGGGCGGCAGCCGGACCATATCCCCTGCGGCCACTCGCGTATCTGCCGCCGCCCGGCCCTTGTTCAACCGCACCTCCCCGCTGCGAATGATCCGATACACGTGCGTTTTCGGCACGCCCTTGAGCCGCCGAATGAGAAAGTTATCGAGCCGCTGCCCCGCCGAGTCGGGGTCCACCTCGACCAATTTGGCCTGCTCGCTTGCAGGGAACGCCGCGGCCCCTATAATCCGTTTCACTAGCGTGCTGCCGTAAGTGGTTGATTTGCCTTGGAGTTTAGTCCACGCAATGCCACGGGCCACGCTGGAAGGTCGATGCCACCGTGAGCTTTCGCGCGCAGATTGCCAGCCAGATGCCGGCAATGGCCCGGAAGTTGCGGTCAAGCCGACACTTTGAAACACTGATACGGAATACCAGTCCGCGAGCTCGATGCTTGGCGGACGGACGAAGCGAGAACTCCTGTGTTGATGGCGATCCTCATGGCCTGCTGGCGGTGGCTCACAGCCCCGGCTGAAGGCTTGGCTTCGCCGCCGGTTCGCGTCGCGCGAGCCGGACACGCTGCACCCTCTGCAGCACCCCAGTGCCGCCATCACGGCGGCGCGTTCTTCGCCCCCATCCAGACGCCCTTGCCACGCTTGCTGAGCTAGTGCTCGGCTGCGCGTCGCATTGCGGCAATTCCATCGTTTCGAAGCGTCTGCAGGCACCGAAGTTCGCGCCCTTCAGGGCGCGTTTACTGTTGTGAAAGTGACGCCATGAAGCGCATGCTGATCAATGCCACGCAGGCGGAAGAACGCCGGCTGGCGATCGTCGATGGACAGAAGCTCCTCGACTATGAAATCGAAATCGAAGGGCGCGAACAGCGCAAGGGCAACATCTATAAGGCCGTGGTAACGCGGGTCGAGCCTTCGCTCGAAGCCTGCTTCGTCGACTACGGGGAAGACCGCCACGGATTCCTGCCGTTCAAGGAAATCTCCAAGACCTACTTCGCCCAGGGCGTGCCGGTCTCGCAGGCCCGCATCAACGACGTGATCAAGGAAGGCCAGGAACTCCTGGTCCAGGTTGAAAAGGAAGAACGCGGCAACAAGGGCGCGGCCCTCACCACCTTCGTGTCCCTGGCTGGCCGCTATGTGGTGCTGATGCCGAACAATCCGCGCGGCGGCGGCGTCAGCCGCCGGATCGAGGGAGATGACCGGGCCGAGCTGAAGGAGGCGATGGACCAGCTGGAGTACCCCAATGGCATGTCGATCATCGCCCGCACCGCGGGCATCGGCCGAAGCGCGCCTGAACTGCAATGGGACCTGAACTACCTGCTGAAATTGTGGAACGCGATCGACGGCGCGGCCAAGAGCGGCAAGGGCGCGTTCCTGATCTACCAGGAGTCGTCGCTGGTCATCCGCGCCATCCGCGATTACTTCAATCACGACATCGGCGACATCCTGATCGACACCGACGACATCTACGAGCAGGCCCAGCAGTTCATGGCCCACGTGATGCCCGAGCATGCCGCGCGCGTGAAGCGTTACCGGGACGACGCGCCGCTGTTCTCGCGGTTCCAGATCGAGCACCAGATCGAGTCGGCGTACGCGCGCGAGGTGAAATTGCCCTCGGGCGGCGTGGTCGTGATCGACCACACCGAGGCGCTGGTCTCCATCGACGTCAACTCGGCGCGCGCCATCAAGGGCGGCGACATCGAGGAAACGGCCACCCGCACCAACCTGGAAGCCGCCGACGAGGTCGCGCGCCAGATGCGGCTGCGCGACCTCGGTGGCCTGATCGTGATCGACTTCATCGACATGGAAGAGTCGAAGAACCGGCGCGAAGTGGAAAACCGCCTGCGCGACGCGCTGCGGCAGGACCGCGCCCGCGTGCAGTTCGGCACGATCAGCAAGTTCGGCTTGATGGAAATGAGCCGCCAGCGCCTGCGTCCGGCCTTGTCGGAAGGCGCCTCGATCCCCTGCCCGCGCTGCGGCGGCCACGGCCACATCCGCGACACCGAAAGCTCCGCATTGCAGATCCTGCGGATCATCCAGGAAGAGTCGTTAAAGGACGGCACCGCTGCCGTGCATGTGCAGGTGCCGGTGGAAGTCGCCTCGTTCCTGCTCAATGAAAAGCGCACCGAGATCGCCAAGATCGAGCTGAAGCAGCGCCTGAACGTGATCATGGTGCCCAACAAGAGCCTCGAGACGCCGAACTACCGGCTGGAGCGCCTGAAGCACGACGACCCGCGCCTCGATAACCTGCAGGCCAGCTACCACATGGCACAGGAGTTCGAGGACCCGACCACGGTGACGCGGCGCACGCACGAGCGCGCCAACAAGCAGGAGCCGGTCATCAAGGGCGTGCTGCCGGACGCACCGGCGCCCATCGCGGAAGTCAAGCCAGCTCCGGTGAAAGCCGAACCGGCCCCGCCTCGGCCCGAACGTGCGCCGGCCCGGGCCGCAGCGCCCGCGGCGGCGCCGGCGGAGCACGGTTTCATGGCCTGGATCAAGGGCCTGCTCGGAGTCGCCCCGGCTCCGGTGGCGGAGCCCGCGCCGATCGCCGAACCCCGGAAAGAAGAGAAGCGCGAAGGACGCGGCGAAGGTCGCGAGGGGCGCGAAGGACGCGGCGACGGACGCCGCGGCGGCCGGGGACGCGACGGCGAACGCCGCGACGGGCGGCGCGGTGACGGCCAGGGCCGTGGCCGCGACGGCGAACAGCGCCGCGAGCGCGAAGTGCGCGCCGAGGCCGGAGAGGGCCAAGTGCGCACCGAAGCTGGGCGTGGACGCGACGGCGAGCCACGCGGCGAAGGCGGTCGGCAACGCGATGGCGAACCACGCCGGGGTGAGCGGCAGGAACGCGGTGAAGGCCGCGGTGACCGCGAACCGCGCGAAGGACGCGGCGAACGCCAGGGCGCGCGTGAGCGTCGTGAGGCCGAGCCGCGCGTTCCGGGCGAGAACTTGCCCGCCAACGAGCAAGCCGAAACCGCGGGCACGGACCAGCGCCAGGATGAGCGCCCGCCGCGTGGCGAACGCGGCGAAGGCCGGCGCGAGCGCGGCGACGGGCGGCGCGGCGAACGTCGGGATCGCGGTGATCGCGGTGATCGCGCGCCGCGCGAGGGCGGCGTCACGGGCGAGCCGGCCGAAGCCGCCGCCCTGGCGGGTGCCGCAACCTCCGTGGGCGTCGTGCCGGACATGGGCGACGCGCAGGCGCCCGCGGCCGATGCGGTGCTCGAATCGCACACGCACCAGGACGCGCGGCCCGCGGATGGAGCCGAGGGCGAAGAGCGCCGGGAGCGGCGTTCGCGTGACCGCTACGGGCGTGACCGGCGCGAGCGTGGCGACCGACAGCCGCGCGAGGACGGCACGACTGCGGCCGGCCCGGCGCAAAGCGCGGAAGGCTCGACCGAGCGGGCCGCGCGACCGCGTTATCCGACTGGTTTCGTGAACGAGGAGGCGGAAGCGCCGGCCGCAGCGGCTGTCCCGGCGGAGGTTCAGGCGGTAGCGCCGGCGGCCGCGCCCGCAGCCGCGCTGCCAAAGGTGCAGCCGTTCCAATTGCCGGTCGAGGACTTGCTGCACGTGGCCGAAGGTTCGGGCCTGCAATGGATCAATTCGGATGCGGAAAAGATCGCGGCCGTGCAAGCGGCCATCGCCGCCGAGCCGAAGCCGGTGCGCGTCCCGCGCGAGCGGCCGCCCGCCATCGTGGCCGAGGAAGGCCCGCTGGTCCTGGTCGAGACGAAGCGTGACCTGCGCGAACTCAAATTGCCGTTCGAGCAGGCCAGCCTGCCGCTCCAATAAATGGCTGAAGGCCGCGGCGGGTTCTACTCGCCCGCGGCTCGCTTCCACGCTTGGGCCGCCGCTTCAGAGTCACCCCGCTCCTCGGCCAACAGCGCCAGCGCGCGCCAGGCGTCGCGCTGGAGCTTCGGGTCCCTGAGGCCGGCAACCGCCTGGGCCATCAGCTGCTGCGCCTTGCCCCAAAGCTGGCGTTTCATGCACGCCATGCCCGCCAGATATTGCAGGGTGGCTTCCCGCGGGTTCGCTTTCTGCGCGGCCTCGATGCGGGCCAGCCATTCGCTGTCCAGCGAATCGAGGCCCGCTTCGAGCGCGCCGACCAGCTTGATTTTCAGGTTGTCGTCGAGTTCCCAGTGCCGTTCCCACACCGGCAGCAGCCACTCGCGGGCGATTCCCGCATCGCCGCCGAGCAGCGCGAGGCGCTGGGCGGCGTGAATCGCCAGCTCGGGCATCGATCGTTCGGCGGGCTCCAGCGAAAGCCAGGCCCGCTGCAATTGGGCGACATCGTGCGCATCGTTGAGCAGGTCGATGGCGAGGCCGCGCACGATGCTCTCCGCCGCAATCGCCGAGAACGCGCGGTGCTTGGACAGCAGGCGCGCCGTCTCGAGCGCTTCGGCAGTCTGGCGCGTCAGGCGGGCCGCCTTCAGTTTCATTCGCAATGCGATGGTGCGCCGGGCGGCGCCTTGCGGCAGCCCGCGCAGCCACGCCATTGCTGCCTGAGGCTCGCGATCGTCGAGCGACCAGCGCGCGGCGCGCATCAGCGCGCCCTCGCGCGTTTCCTGTGCGTCACGCGCGGAAACCCCTTCCAGCGCGGACTTCAGATGGTCTTCGCGCGACGCCCTGTCCTGCAGCGCCTGCGCGCTTTCGGCGGCCAGCAGGTGCGCCAGCGTTCGCAACTGGGGGGCATTCGCCGGAGCCTGCCCGCCGCCGCTCAGCGACGCCTCCTGGCCCAGCGCCGCCTCGGCCGACCTGCGCGCGCGGATGTACCGGCCGGCCAGCAGATGCGAGAAAGCGTCGAGCAGCGCTGCGTGCATCGACCGCTCCTTTTGCAGGGTGCGCCAGCGCAGCGCCTGCCGCGGCAGGTCGAACAGCGCGGCCAGCGCCCCGAGCGCCGCATGCAGGAAAACGAACGCCGCGAAGAGCAGCAACAGCACGAGGTTCAGCGACAGGTCCACGCGGTACGGCGGCCAGTACACCGTCACGGTGCCCTGGTTGTTCCCGGCGAACAGCGCGATGCCGACAGCCACGCCGAACAGCGCGAGGAGCCAGAGAGCAGCGCGCATGGCGGGTTATCGGCCCGCCGCCGCGGTGGCGAGCACGGCCAGTGTTTCGTCGATGCGCGGCAATTCGACGGATCGCAATTGCGCCTGGACCTGCTGCAGCAGCCCCGTTGCCACCTGTGTCCTGCGCGCGGCCGGATCGAAATACTTGCGCAATGCCACGCTCGCCGCCGCGACGTCCGCGCGCGCCGCATCGGTCTGGCGCGACAGCAGCCCGAGGCGGGCATTCAGCAATTTGAATTTCAGGTTCTCGCGCAGGAAGAACACCTGGTCCGGCGCCAGCAGCACCGCTTCGGGCTCGTCGATGCGGCTGACCCGCACCAGGTTGCGCGCCTCTTCCTGGATTTCGGCCAGGATGATTTGCCACCAGGCAAGCCTTGGGGCAGCCGGTGCCTTGCGCGCCGCTGCCGCAACGCCCGCACCTGCCACCGCGTTCACAACGGGCAGTTCATCCACCAGCCGCGCGAGTTCGTCGAGCTTGACGAGCAGGCCCGGCACGTCGGTCACGCTCGCGGCCCGCACGCGATCGATGTCGCGGGCGATCGCCGCGCGCGCCCGCGCGAGCCGCGGCTGTGCGGCGCGCTCCAGCCGCTTGTCCGCGCTGCGCAGTTCGGCCAGCAGCGGTTCGGCGCTGCCGGTCAGCTGCGCCTGTTGCTGCGCCAAGCGCAGGCTCGACTCGATGTCCACCACCAGGTTCTCGTCGCGCGAGCGCGAGAGGCTTTGGATCAGTTCCTCCACCTGCGCCCGCTGCAGCGCGACCTCCCCCAAGCGGGTTTCGGTGAGCGCCTGCCGCGCGGCGGTTTCCCGCGCCAGCTCCTGCGCCTGCTTGGCCAGCGCACGCGCCTCCATGGCATTGCCTCCCGCCTCCTGGCTCTGCCGCGCCAGTTGTTCCTGGATCGTGGAGAGCTTTTGCCAGAGCATGGCGGTAGAGGCGAGCGCCAGGCCCGCGACGGCCAGGAAGAAATACATCAGGCCGCGCGCCACCATGACGCCGCGCGGCCGCGCCTCGGCCGGCGCAGTGTCGACGTCCTGCGCGGGGACTTGCGCTTCGGCGGCAGAAGACTGGCTCGAAGGCTCGGAACTCATCCAAACGATTCTAGGGCCGCGACGACAGCGTCGAGTTCGGGCCGTGACTCGCAAACAACACCGAATCCCAACGAGCGCGCCGCGCCGGCAATACGCGGGTGCGTGGCCACGGCGCGCGCCTGCGACCAGTCCTGTTCGGGCAACAAGGCCCGCAAGTTCGCAACGGCTTGCGAGCTGCTGAAAAGCCAGGCGCAGCCCGAATCAACGGCCGTCTGCTTCACCTGCGCGAGCTCGCTGTCGCCGAGCCGGGGCGGCTGGCGCTGGTACACGGCCAGGACGTCGACCCGAGCGCCGGCGGCTTTGAGCTGCTCGGC
>JAGRPN010000319.1 GCA_019449555.1 Ramlibacter sp. | reverse complement strand
CCCAGCCCCAGGCGTGGCTGCGCGACGCCGGGTTGCCGAAATGCTCGCGCAACCAGGGAATCATCGCGTCCACCACGCGGGGGTCGACCGGCGTCGTGGCGCCGTAATCCATATAGATCGGGAAATGCGGTGTCATGTCCATGGCTGGCTCAGGTGGCGATAGGCGAAATTAGGTCTTCAACGATCCGGCGCGGTATTGCGAATTCGCAAATCAACTCAAGACTTCGCGTACGAATTCCCCAGCTGGAAGACCGAGTTCGGCGCGTTGACGCGGATCGGCTTGACCACCGGCTGGCTCGAGATCGCCCGCTTGACGGCAGGCTTGTCCTCGATCTGCATGCCCTTGGCAAGCTGGTCGTCCACCAATTTTTGCAGAGTCACGGAGTCGAGGAATTCCACCATGCGCTGGTTCAGCGCCGCCCACAGCTCATGAGTCATGCAACGGCCGCCGTCGGCGTCGCAGTTCTCCTTGCCGCCGCACTGGGTCGCGTCGATCGGCTCGTCGACCGAAACGATGATGTCCGCCACGGTGATCTCCGAAGCCTTCCGGCCGAGCGTATAGCCGCCGCCCGGGCCACGGGTGGATTCGACCAGCTCGTGACGGCGCAGTTTGCCGAACAGCTGCTCGAGATATGACAGCGAAATCTGCTGGCGCTGGCTGATCGCCGCCAGCGTGACGGGACCGTTGTTCTGGCGCAGGGCCAGGTCGATCATCGCGGTGACCGCAAAACGGCCTTTGGTTGTAAGTCGCATGACAAGCTCCTTTTGCTTGAGCATTCCTTCAATCGCCCCGGAGGCCTCGACCCCCGAAGTCCATTTCGCCCATTTTTCCGGCGTTTCACCGGCCCATCGCGCCGAAAAAGGCTGAGTCGAGGGCTCTCTTGGGCTTGTTCTTGAGTGTTTCGGTCAAGTATACCAGAAAACCCGCCGGATCGCTCGGGTACTCCGGTTATTCCGGCTTGTGCCCCGCAGGGGGCAGTCGCAGCGCGTCGCGCAGGTGGATGAGCAAGCCGCGGCACGCGGGCTCGACCACGTCGAGGACAGCATCGAAGGCCTCCGGTCCGCCGTAATACGGATCCGCCACGACGTCGCCCAGGCCGGTGGGCGCGAACTCCATGAGCCGCCTGAGTTTGTGCTGCTGGCCGGCGGGGCAAATCACCTGCAGCGCCTCGAGATTTTCCCAATCCATCGCGAGGATGAGGTCGAAGCGCGAAAAATCCAGCGGCTGCACCAGCCGTGCCCGCAGGGCCGAAAGGTCATAGCCCCGGCGAAGGGCGTGCCGGCAGCTGCGAGGGTCCGGCGGATGGCCCGGATGGTAGTCGTGCGTGCCAGCCGAATCGATCTGCACCGCATGCTCGAGGCCGGCGTCTCGCACGATCTGCCTCAGTACGCCTTCGGCCGTCGGGCTGCGGCAGATGTTGCCCATGCAGACCATGAGCACGGAGTACGCCGGACGCATCGGCTCAGGCCCGCTTGCCGGCCTGGATCGGCACCACGTTGTCGTGCACGACGGCGCCGAACGCCTGCTCCTTGAGCAGGGCCAGCTGGTCGCGCACGCGCGCGGCCTTCTCGAACTCGAGGTTGCGCGCGTGCTCCAGCATCTGCTTTTCGAGCCGCTTGATTTCCCTGGCGACGTCCTTTTCCGACATGTCCTGGGTCATCGCGCGCTGGAGTTCCTGCTTCTCCATTTCCTTGCTGGCCTTCTCGCTGTACACGCCGTCGATCAGGTCGCGCACCTGCTTGACGATGCTGCGCGCGGTGATGCCGTGCTCGATGTTGTACGCGAGCTGTTTGGCGCGGCGCCGGTCGGTTTCGCCGATGGCCTTCTTCATCGACTCGGTCATCTGGTCCGCGTACAGGATGGCTTTGCCGTTCAGGTTGCGCGCCGCGCGCCCGATCGTCTGGATCAGCGAGCGCTCCGCGCGCAGGAAACCTTCCTTGTCGGCGTCCAGGATCGCCACCAGCGAAACCTCGGGAATATCCAGGCCCTCGCGCAACAGGTTGATGCCCACCAGCACGTCGAAGGTGCCCAGGCGCAGGTCGCGCAGGATCTCCACTCGCTCCACCGTATCGATGTCGCTGTGCAGGTAGCGCACCTTCACGCCGTTATCGCTCAGGTAGTCGGTCAATTGTTCGGCCATGCGCTTGGTCAGGGTCGTGATCAGCACCCGCTCGTTCTTCTCGACGCGGATGCGGATCTCCTGCAGCACGTCGTCCACCTGGTGGGTGGCGGGGCGCACCTCCACCACCGGATCCACCAGGCCGGTCGGGCGCACCAACTGCTCGACGACCTGGCCGGAGTGTTGCTGCTCGTAGGCGGCCGGCGTGGCCGACACGAACACGACCTGGTGCATGCGCGCCTCGAACTCCTCGAACTTCAGCGGCCGGTTGTCCAGGGCGGAAGGCAGGCGGAAGCCGTATTCCACCAGCGTGGTCTTGCGGGCGCGGTCGCCGTTGTACATGGCCGCGAGCTGGCCCATCATCT
>JAGRPN010000318.1 GCA_019449555.1 Ramlibacter sp. | reverse complement strand
CGGCGTGTCGGAAATCCTGCTCACGAAGTACATCGACGTTGCGGCGCACGTGTTCTACGGCCTGGAACGCCACGGCGTGGCCGCGTTCTTCTACAACTTCCATATGCTCGTGCGCTTGACTTGTGCCGCGGCACTGTGGTGGGGGTGGGCGCAACCAACGGCGCTGGCCTGGGCACAACTGCACCTGGCTGCGGGCGTGCTGGCCACGGCGGTCGTCCTGTATACCAGCGTGCGACTGCTCGGCAGGCCACGGGCGGAGTACGCCAGCGCGAAAAGCGACATGCGCAAAGGCGTGTTCTTCGCCATCGGGCTTTCAGCGAAAAGCGTGCAGACGGACGTGGACAAGATCGTGCTGGCGCGCATGGCGTCGGCGGCAACTGCGGGCGCCTACACAGCCGCGTTTCGGCTCGTGTACATGGCCTGCACGCCGATCATGGCCATCCTGCTTGCGCTCCAGGCTCGCATTTTCCGCAAGGGCCATGAGGGAGGCCTTGCGGGCACCGTGGGCGCTCTGCGCCGCCTGATGATGATCGCCGGGGCCTACTGCCTTCTCCTTGCCGCGGCGATCTATTTGGCCGCGCCGGCTGCGCCATGGCTCCTGGGGAGCTCTTACCAGCTCTCGAGCGAGATACTCCAGTGGCTCTGTCTTCTGCCCTTCCTTCTGGTCGTCCAGTCGGTCGGTTCGAGCGCGCTGTCCGGAGCCGACGGGCAGCGCCGCCTCAGTTTGCTGCATTCGTTGACCGCGGGCATGTCGCTGCTGCTGAACCTGCTCCTCGTTCCTCAGTTCGGATGGCGGGGCGCAGTCATGGCCGCCTACGGATCGCAGGGCTTTCTCGTAGCGGGCCTGCTCCTCACGACCGTGCGGACGCTTCAGGCAGAGCGCAAGGCGGGCCGATGAGCGCGAAGGCACAACGTATGACGCTCGAGATGCGCGCAACCGCCGCTGCCTCTCGGGATGTCACCCATCCGGCCAGCCGCGCCGGCGATTCCCTGCTTTGCGCGTTGCTCGCCGTTTACCTTTTTTCCCTCCTGATGGACGGTGTGCTTCGGTATGCCCTCGCGGTGACGGGCGTACCCAACCTGCTCTATCTGCGCGATGCGATACCGGTTGTGACGCTGATCGTCCTGTTCCTGCGTCCCCTGTTCAGCGAGAACCGGATCGATCTCGCCATCGCAATTCCCGCGGCGCTGCTGGCATTCCACGCCGCATACGCGGCGATGGTCGGGGTCGCGTTCTTTTCGATTGCCTTCGGCCTGAAGATCTTCATGTTCATCCCGTATGGCATGGCCATGTGGCCCTTGTTGCGGCGGCGCCTGGACCTTGCGCTGACAGTGGCCTCGATCATGTTCGCAATCAGCTTGGCGGGCGTGTTCGCCAATTTCTTCCTCGGAACGATGCCTTGGGAGGGCCTCGAATACGAGACTGCGTTTGGAGCCGTTTCAACCACCCGCATGTGGTGGCTGGGCGATGTGGCGCGTTCGCCGCGTTTGCCGGGCTTCGCACGCACGTCGTTCGACGCGGCGATGATTCTCGGCATCACCGGTGTCCTGGCGCTGCTCAAATTCCGCCGGCCGATGACGCGGCTGGCGATCGCGGCTTGCGCCATTGCCGCGATCGTCCTCACCACCAGCAAGGGAATGATCCTGGCCTTTCCACTGGCCGCGCTGTGGCTCGCTATGAACGAACGCAATCCACGGATGAGCGGCGCCCGGCTTGTCGCCGCCATTGCCGCGGCAACTTTGGCGCTGCCGTTCCTCATCGTTTACTTCGACCTGGGCTCCGCGATGCCGCAGTCCAGTTTTCCCTCGGTGCTCGTGTCCGTGTGGGACCGCTTCACGATCATGTGGCCGCGCGCCTTCGACCTTCTTCCGGAAGGACCGGCAGCCCTCCTGGGGGCCGGTCTCGGCAGCATCGGAACACCGCAGTTGTACGGGGACGCTCCACATCGATTGAACGCCGCCGACAACTTCGCGGTTTTCATGATGATCAACTTCGGACTACCGGGCCTGTGCTATTACGCAATGCCGGTTCTTGCGTTGCGCCGGGTTGTGGCAGCGCAAAGCCTGACCCTGCGACGCGCGTACGTGGCCCTCCTTCTGCTTGCCTATGGCTACGGCATGTCGATCAACATGGTCGAAGAGAGCTT
>JAGRPN010000317.1 GCA_019449555.1 Ramlibacter sp. | reverse complement strand
GCTGGCGCAGCGGCCGATGCAGGAAGCCCTCCGCATCCATGGCCTGGTCTTCGGCGCGGATCGCTTCGAGCAGGCGCTCGCGCAATTGCGCCGCGAACTGCGCGTCCTCCACGATCACGTTGGCCTCGCGGGCGAGCAGCAGGCTCAGGGGATCGAGATTGGAAGAGCCCACGGTCGCCCAGCGGCCGTCGATCACCGCCACTTTCGCGTGCAGGAAGCTCGGCGAATACTCGTAGATCTCGACGCCGGCGCGCAGCAGCGCCCCATAGATCGGGCGCGCCGCGTAGTACTGCATGAAATACTCGTAGCGGCCCTGCAGCAGCAGGCGGACCCTGACGCCGCGCCCCGCGGCCGAAACGAGGGCGTTTCGCATCTTGCGCCCCGGCACGAAATACGCGTTCGCGATGATGATTTCGCTGCGCGCGCGCCCGATCGCGCGCCGGTACGCGCGCTCGATCCGGGAGCGGTTGCGCAGGTTGTCGCGCAGCACCAGGGCGGCACGCGCGCGCGGCTGCCCCGCCCCGGCGACCCGGCCGCCCGGCGCCGCTGCCGGAGCGCGCAGCGAATCGAGCACGTTGGCCAGCCGCACACGCCGCACGTCGCGCATCGCCTGCATACGCAGCCACAACCGCGTCATGGCTGCGTGGATCTGCGCCACCATCGGGCCGGTCACCCGCACCGCGAAATCCAGCCGCGGAGACTCCAGCGGGCCGTGGTTCGGGTCGTGGAAATCGTCCAGGATGTTGATGCCGCCGCAGAACGCCACCTGGCCGTCGATCACGCAAAGCTTGCGGTGCAGCCGGCGCCAGCTGCCCAGCCACAGCATCCCGAGCCAGCCCAGGGGCGCATAGACGCGCCAATCGACCCCCGCCTGCTCGAACCGCTGCGCCCAGGCGGCCGGCCGCAGTGCGGTGCCGAACCCGTCGACCACCACCTTGACGCTGACCGCGCGCACCGCCGCCCGCTCGAGGGCCGCCGCCACATCCGCGCCGTGCCCGGTGAAGTCGAAGATGTAGGTTTCGAGCCGTATTTCGCGTCGCGCCGCGTCGATCGCCTCGACGAGCGCCGGGAAGAACTCGCGGCTGCCCTGCAGCAATCGCAATTCGTGGCCGCTGCGTGGGATGGAGGACGCGTGCGACATGCCGGGGCGTCCCGCTAAAGCTTGAACTCCGCGATCAGCGGCAGGTGATCGGACATGCGCCACCAGATCCGCCCCTTGGGGATTTCGACGCCCACGGGCTTGAGCCCGCGCGCATAGACATAGTCCAGTTGCGTGAGCGGCAGGCGGGCCGGATAGGTCAGCAGCCGCTCACCGATGAAGTCCTTCAGGCCCAGCGCATGCATCGTCGAGCGCAACTTGCCGCCCCAGTCGTTGAAATCCCCCGCCACCACCAGCGCGTCCCGGCGCGGCACCTCGCGCTGGATGAAAAGGCCCAGCTGCTCGATCTGCCGCCCCCGGCTCGCGGCGATCAGCCCCAGGTGCAGCACGATCACGTGAATGCGCCGCCGATGCGCGAACACCTGGACGTGCAGCAGACCGCGCTGCTCGAACCGGTGATCGGACATGTCCTCGTGGCCGTGCGAGATGATGGGCCAGCGCGACAGCAGCGCGTTGCCATGCTCGCCGTGCCGCGTGGTCGCGTTGGTCTGGTACACGGCCTCGTAGCCTTCGGGGGCGAGGAACTCCGCCTGCGGCAGTTCCGGCCAGCGGGTGAAATAGCGCTGCTCGCGCCGGTGGAGCTTGCGCACTTCCTGCAGGCACACGACGTCCGCATCCAGTTGCTCTATGGCATGCCCGATGTTGTGGATTTCGAGCCGGCGCCCCGGGCCCACGCCCTGCACGCCCTTGTGGATGTTGTAGGTGGCGACCCGAAGGATGGCCATCAGACTGCCCCCATGGAAGCCCCGACGGTCTTGAAGCCGCTGCTCGCTGCGCTCATCCGGCAAATTGTGGCAGCAACAGGATGGCCTCGGCATTGGACGGCGAGAAGCAGGCGTCGGCGGCCTCGCGCCAAGGTAACCACCGGTATCCCGTGTGCTCGCGGGGATTGAGCGTGACGGGAGTCCCTCCGGGCACGCACAATCCGAACACGTGCTCGGTGTTGCGGGTGATCCCCGGCGCGTAGCGGTGCAGCCAGCGCGGGTAGATGTCGTAGACGTTTTCCAGGCCCCAGTCCTTCAGGCCCGCATGCAGCACGGTGCCCGGCCCGCAATTGATCCCGGTCTCCTCGAAGACCTCGCGCACGGCCGTGCGGTCGAGCTTCTCCTGCGGATCGTCCTTGCTGCCGGTGACCGACTGCCAGTAATCGGGCGCGTCCGCCCGGTTGATCAGCAGCACTTCGAGCGCCGGCGTGTGGATCACGACCAGCACCGATTCGGGGATCTTGAAGGGGCGGGGCATACGGCAAGAAGGGCGCCCGAGAGCGCCCTTTCATTCTGCCCCAAGGCCGCGCTCAGGCCGCCGGCACGTTGCGCAGGCGGATATGCAACTCGCGCAATTGCTTCTCGTCCACGGGGCTCGGCGCCTGCGTCAGGAGGTCCTGCGCGCGCTGGGTCTTCGGGAACGCGATCACGTCGCGCAGCGACTCGGCGCCGGTCATCAGCATGACGAAGCGGTCCAGCCCGATCGCGATGCCGCCGTGGGGCGGCGCGCCGTATTGCAGCGCATCCAGCAGGAAGCCGAACTTGAGCTTGGCTTCCTCCGCATCGATCTTGAGAGCCCGGAACACCTTGCTCTGCACGTCCTCGCGGTGGATCCGCACCGAACCGCCCCCCAGCTCGATGCCGTTCAGCACCGCGTCGTAAGCCTTCGCCACGCAGCGGCCGGGGTCGGTTTCGAGCCAGTCCTCGTGGCCCTCCTTGGGCGAGGTGAAGGGATGGTGCACGGCGTTCCAGCGCTGGGCCTCCTCGTCGTACTCGAACATCGGAAAGTCGATCACCCACAGCGGCTTCCATGCGCCTTCGACCAGGCCATGGGCCTTGCCGAAATCGCTGTGCCCGACCTTCACGCGCAGCGCGCCGATCGCGTCGTTGACCACCTTGGCCTTGTCCGCGCCGAAGAAGACCAGGTCGCCGCTGGCGGCGCCGGTGCGCTTGAGCACCTCCGCGATCGCACGGTCATGCAGGTTCTTCACGATCGGCGATTGCAGGCCTTCGCGTCCCGCGGCGGCATCGTTGACCTTGACCCAGGCCAGGCCCTTGGCCCCGTAGATCTTGACGAACTCGCCGTAGCCGTCGATCTCGCCACGGCTCATCGCGCCGCCGGCCGGAACGCGCAGCGCCACGACGCGCCCGTCGGCCGCATTGGCGGGACCGGAAAACACCTTGAAGTCCACGTCCTTCATCACGTCGGTGACGTCGGTGAATTCGAGCTTGACGCGCAGGTCGGGCTTGTCGGAGCCGTAGCGGCGCAGCGCATCGCTGTGCGTCATCACCGGGAAGGCGGGCATGTCCACGCCCATCACGTTGCGGAACGTGGTGCGGATCATGCCTTCGAACATGACGCGGATCTCCTCCTCGTCGAGGAACGAGGTCTCGACGTCGATCTGCGTGAACTCGGGCTGCCGGTCGGCGCGCAGGTCCTCGTCGCGGAAGCACTTGGTGATCTGGTAATAGCGGTCGTAGCCGGCGATCATCAGCAGCTGCTTGAACAGTTGCGGCGACTGCGGCAGCGCGAAGAACATCCCGTCGTGCACCCGGCTGGGCACCAGGTAGTCGCGCGCGCCTTCCGGCGTGCTCTTGGTGAGCATCGGCGTCTCGATGTCGATGAAGCCGTTGGCGTCGAGGAACTTGCGCACCTCCATCGTCACCTTGTAGCGCAGCATCAGGTTGTTCTGCATGTACGGGCGGCGCAGGTCCAGCACGCGGTGCACCAGGCGGGTCGTCTCCGAAAGACTCTCGTCATCGAGCTGGAACGGCGGCGTGACCGACGGGTTGAGCACCGAGAGCTGGTGGCAGAGGATCTCGATCTTGCCGCTCTTCAGGTTCTCGTTGGTCGTGCCCTCCGGGCGGGCGCGCACCAGGCCCTTGACCTGGATGCAGAACTCGTTGCGCAGGCCTTCGGCGACCTTGAACATCTCGGCGCGGTCCGGGTCGCAGACGACCTGTACGTAACCTTCGCGGTCGCGCAGGTCCACGAAAATCACGCCGCCATGGTCGCGGCGGCGGTTCACCCAGCCGCACAGGGTCACGGTCTGGCCCAGCAGGGCTTCGGTCACCAGACCGCAGTAGGTGGTACGCATCTTTTGCATGGAAAAAACCTTAAGAAGTTCGGGCCACCTCGGGTGGCGCTTTATCGACCGTTACCGGGCGCCACGACGCCCATCGAGATCACGTACCTGAGCGCCTCGTCGACGGTCATCTTCAGCTCGACGCAATCGCTCTTGCGCAGCATGACGAAGTAGCCGCCCGTGGGATTGGGGGTCGTGGGCACGTACACGCTCAGGTAGTCGCCCACCAGGTAATTGGTGACGTCCCCGCCCGGCAGGCCGGTGACGAAGCCGATGGTCCACACGTCGGGCCGGGGCCACTGCACCAGCACGGCCCGGCGGAACGCGTTGCCACCAGGGGAGAACAGGGTGTCCGAGACCTGCTTGACGCTGGAATAGATCGAGCGCACCACCGGGATCCGGCTGACCAGGGTGTCGCCCCAGGCCACCAGCTTCTTGCCCATGAAATTGCTGACCACCGCACCCACGGCCAGCAGGATGGCCAGCGTCAAGAGCACACCGAAACCGGGAATGTGGACGCCGATCAGGCGATCCGGCTGCCATGCCTCGGGCAGGATCAGCAGCGTGCGATCGAGCGTTCCGATGATCCATTGCAGCACGGCAACCGTGATGGCCACCGGCACGATGACCAGCAGGCCGGACACGAGCCATTTGCGCAACGCGGCCATCTTTGGAGCTTTCTAGTGGCAGGTGCACGCGCCGCCGCCATGGGCGGACGCCGAAGGAGCGTCGGTCTTGGGCGCCGGCGGGCCGCTCTCGGCGGGCTTGCCCGCGGGTTCAGCCGGTTTGGCAGCCTCGCCGTTCTTGCTCGCGTCGGCGGGCTGTGCGCCGTCGGCGCCGGAAGCCGGAGCCTTCTTGGAGCCGTTCTTGAAATCGGTGGCGTACCAGCCGGATCCCTTCAGCTGGAAACCCGCCGCGGTGACCTGTTTGCTGAAAGACGCGGCGCCGCAGGCCGGGCAGACGGCGAGCGGCGCATCGGACAGTCTCTGCAGGACGTCCTTGGCGTGGCCGCAGGAGCCGCACTTATAAGCGTAGATGGGCATGGCTCAAAGGGAAGTTGAGAGGGGATGCAAAGCCCTCAATTATAGGCCGCGGGCCGGATTTAAAGCCCCGGCCCGTAGGTGCGTCCGCCTGCGGACAGCGCAGCGGCGCCTTTGATACACAATCGCGCGCGGGCCGCAGGTATCGCCGTGTCGTCCGCGCCACTCGCCCAGCCGTTCGGCGAAGGCATGCGCCGACTCGAAACTTTACTCGACCTTTCAAAAATGTGAACATATCCGGTTTGGATGCCCGCCGTGGCCAGCGCGGGGCCATGTACCCGCCAGCGGCTGGCGGCCAAGCCGCGGGATCGGCTCATCGGAATCCGAGAGATGCCGCGGACATGCGCCCCGCCCTTGCTGGCCGCTGCGGGGACACTTGAACGCACCTGCAAAAGAGGATCGATATGGTTGGATCTGGTCTGAAAACTCCGCGACGCGCCATTGTCTGCCTGTTGGGCGCGGTCTCGCTGTTCCTGGGCACCGCCACCGTCGCAAGCGCCGACGAGGAAAAGGTGCTGAATGTCTATAACTGGTCCGACTACATCGGCGACGACACGATCGCGAACTTCGAAAAAGAGACCGGCATCAAGGTCCACTACGACACCTTCGACAGCAACGAGGCCTTGCACGCCAAGCTGGTCGCCGGCAAGACCGGCTACGACATCGTGGTGCCGTCCGCCAACTGGGCCAAGCTTCAGATCGAAGGCGGGCTCCTGAAGAAGCTTGACAAGAGCAAGATCGCCACTTACGGCAACCTGGACCCGTATGTCATGCGCCAGCTCGCCACGCTGGACCCCGGCAACGAGCACCTGGCGCCGTGGCTGTGGGGGATCACCACGGTCGGAATCAACGTGGACAAATTGAAGAGCGCGCTGGGCAATCTGCCGATGCCGGCCAACGCTTGGGACCTGGTCTTCAAACCCGAATACATCAGCAAAGCCAAATCGTGCGGCGTGTCGGTGCTGGACTCGGCCGACGAGTTGTTCCCGGCGGCGCTGCGTTACCTGGGCAAGCCTGCCTACAGCCGCAACCCCGCGGATTACCAGGAGGCGGCGAAGCTGCTCAAGTCGATCCGTCCCTACATCACCCTGTTCTCGTCGTCCGGCTACATCAACGACATGGCGGCGGGCTCGCTTTGCCTGGCAGTGGGATGGAACGGCGATATCAGCATCGCCCGCGCCCGCGCCATCGAGGCCAAGAACGGCAACAATATCCAGGTGATGCTGCCCAAGTCGGGCGCCATCCTGTTCTTCGACACGATGGCCATCCCGGCCGATGCCAAGCATGTGGAAAACGCCTACAAGTGGATGAGCTACATCTACCGCCCCGAGGTCAATGCCGGGCTGGTGAACAAAGTCTTCTACGCCAACCCGGTCAAGGCATCGGCAAAATTCATCAAGCCGGACGTGGCGGCCAACAAGGCGGTGTTCATGCCGCAGGAAGACCTGGGGCGCATGGTTCCTCCGGACGTGGTGCCCAGCGACATCCGTCGTGTGCGCACCCGCCTTTACACGAGCTTCAAGACCGGCCAGTAAGAGCAACCATGGGCACCGGCGTGATCGCTGCCGCGCCGGTGCTTGCCGAACGCGGCATTTCGTTGGGGAGAACAATGCATGGCGGCTAGCGTTTCGGGGGCGGCGCAGAGCGTGGGGGATTCGAGATTCGTACGCATCGAGGGGCTGACCAAGCAATTCGATGAAGTGACGGCGGTGGACGACGTATCGATCGATATCCACGAGGGTGAGATTTTCGCGCTGCTGGGCTCGTCCGGCTGCGGCAAGTCCACCTTGTTGCGCATGCTCGCCGGCTTCGAGACGCCGACCGCCGGCAGGATCTACCTCGAGGGCCGGGAGATATCCGGCGTCCCGCCCTACGAGCGCCCGATCAACATGATGTTCCAGTCGTACGCGCTGTTTCCGCACCTGACCGTGGCCCAGAACATCGCGTTCGGCCTCCAGCGCGACGGCATGGCCGCAGACAGGATCGCCGAGCGGGTGGACTCGATGCTCAACATCGTTCAGCTCACGCCGTATGCGAAACGCAAGCCGCACCAGCTGTCGGGCGGACAGCAGCAGCGCGTGGCGCTGGCGCGTTGTCTGGCCAAAAGTCCCAAACTGCTGCTGCTGGACGAGCCGCTGGGCGCGCTGGACCGCAAGCTGCGCGAGCAGACGCAGTTCGAGCTGCAGAACATCATCAAGAAGGTCGGCGTGACTTGTGTGCTGGTCACGCATGACCAGGAGGAGGCGATGACGATGGCCGATCGCATCGCCGTGATGAGCAGGGGCAGCTTCCTGCAGGTGGGCCCGCCGCGGGAAATCTACGAGACCCCGAGCTGTCGCTTCGTGGCCGACTTCATCGGCAACGTGAACCTGCTGGATGGCGTGCTGGAAGTGGATGCAGCCGATCACTGCATCGTGGGGACGCCGCAAGGAAGGTTCTATGTGGGGCATGGCATCACCGGCAGCGCCGGCATGGCGGTCAGCGTCGCGCTGCGTCCGGAAAAGATCCATCTGAGGCGCGATCCGCCGCCGGCTCGCGAATACAACTGCGTCCGCGGGCGCGTGACCGACAGCGGCTACTTCGGCAGTTTCTCGCTGTATTACGTGGCGCTTCAGGACGGCAAGCGACTGAAGGTCCAGATCACGCACAGCGAGCGCCATGGCGCGTCGATCCAGCGCGGCGACGAAGTGTTCGCCACGTGCGACCCCGACGCGATGGTCGTCCTGGAAAGCTGAGGCGCGACCGACCATGGGCAACGGCGGCAGCAACCCGGACAAGCGCGCGGCGAATTTCGCCACCCGGGCATGGGGCCGGCGCAGCGTGATCGGCATTCCCTACCTGTTCCTGATTCTGCTGTTCACCGTCCCCTTTCTGGTGGTGCTGAAAATCAGCGTTTCCGAATCGGACGGGATCCGTTTCCAGGATTTGATGAGTTACGTGGACGGTGTCCTGAGCATCAAGATCAAGCTGTCGAACTACATCTTCCTGACGACGGATTCGCTTTACGTCAAGACCTACCTCTCGTCCCTCGAGTTCGCCGCAATCAACACCGCGATCTGCCTGGTCATCGGCTATCCGTTCGCCTATTTCATGGCGCGGTCACCGGCCAACTTGCGCCCGGCGTTGCTGATGCTGGTCTCGCTGCCGTTCTGGACTTCGTATCTGCTGCGGGTCTATGCGTGGAAAGGTCTGCTGGACGACCAGGGAGTCGTCAACAACATCCTGATCTGGCTGCAGCTGATCGACCAGCCCATCAAGATGATGCACACCGCGTTCTCGATGACCGTGGGGATGGTGTACACCTACCTGCCGTTCATGATCCTGCCGCTGTATGCGAACCTGGTCAAAATGGATTTGCGGCTGCTCGAGGCGGCGAACGACCTTGGCGCCACGCCGTGGACGGCGTTCTGGCTGGTCACGGTCCCCTTGTCGAAGAACGGCATCATCGCCGGCTCGATGCTGGTGTTCATCCCGAGCGTGGGCGAATACGTGATTCCGGAGCTGCTGGGAGGTCCCAGTACCCTGATGATCGGCCGAGTCCTCTGGGATGAATTCTTCAGCAACAACGATTGGGCGATGGCGTCTTCGGTGGCCGTGAGCATGGTCGTGCTGATCCTGATCCCGCTCGTGATCTTCAACAAGTACCAGACCGGTTCGGCCGGCGGCGTGCGCGGAACCAGGATATGAGCAGCCGCTTTGGCCGGGCATGGCTGATCGCCGGGTATGCGTTCCTGTACCTGCCGATCGTCACGCTGATCGTCTTCTCGTTCAACGATTCGCGGATGGTGACGCTGTGGGGCGGCTTCACTTTCAAGTGGTATGGCGTGATCGCCCGGGACTCGGAAGTGGTGGATGCCTTCGTCCTGTCGCTGAAGATCGCCTTGATGACGGCGACGGCCTCGGTCGTATTGGGCACGCTCGCCGCGTTCGCCATGGTGCGCTACAAGAGCTTTTTCGGCCGCACTGCCTTTGCTGCGCACATCAATGCCCCGCTGGTCGTGCCCGAAGTCATCACCGGGCTGTCGCTCCTGCTGTTCTTCGTCATGTGCGAGCGCCTGTTCGGCGTGCCCGACCGCGGCATGTTCACCATCTGGGCCGGCCATACGTCCGTGGGCATGGCGTACGCCGCGGTGGTGATCCAGTCGAGGCTGCTGGAGCTGGACAAATCGCTCGAGGAAGCGGCGATGGATCTGGGCTGCCGCCCGTTCCAGGTGTTCTACCTGGTCACCCTGCCCATGATCGCGCAGTCGCTCGTTTCGGCATGGCTGCTGACCTTCACGATTTCCCTCGATGACGTGGTAGCCACGGCTTTCCTGTCGGGCCCCGGGTCCACCACGCTGCCGATCGTCATTCTTTCGCGCGCCCGACTGGGACTGAACCCGACGGTGAACGCGATCGCGACGATCACCGTCGCCGTGGTCTCGATCGGCGTCCTGGCCGGCAGCTTGTGGCTCAGCCGCCAGGAGAAGAAGCGCGCGGCCGAGCAAGCCGCCGCCTATAGAGAAGGAATCCGGCAGGTCGAAGCCGAATCTCCCGCCATCGCGTCGGTGGTTGGCCGCCCGATTTAGCGATCCCGCGCGTCGGCGCAGCTCAGAGCCGCGCCAGTAGCTCCATCACGATCAGCCCGAGCGCGAACCCCACGCCGCCGTACACCAGGGCCTGCAGCAGGCGGTTCGTCCGCTTTTGTTCAGCCAGCAGCTCATGCAGCTCCCGGCGGCGCGAGTCGTGCGGCTTTTGCAGCAGGTACTGGTGCAGCAGCAGCGGCAGGTCCGGCAGCAGCTTCGCATAGCGCGGCGCCTGGTCGCGCAGCTCGTTGAGCAGCTTTTGCGGGCCCACCTGCTCGAGCATCCACTTCTCGAGGAACGGCTTGGCCGTGCTCCACAGGTCCAGGTCCGGGTCGAGCTGGCGCCCCAGCCCTTCGATGTTCAGCAATGTTTTCTGCAGCAGGACGAGCTGGGGCTGGATCTCGACGTGGAAGCGGCGCGAGGTCTGGAACAGCCGCATCAGCAGCAGGCCCAGGGAAATTTCCTTCAGCGGCCGGTCGAAGTACGGCTCGCACACGGTGCGCACCGCCGACTCGAGTTCGTCCACGCGCGTGTCGGGCGGCACCCAGCCCGACTCGATGTGCAGCTGCGCCACCCGCTTGTAGTCGCGCCGGAAGAACGCGGTGAAGTTCTGCGCGAGGTATTCCTTGTCGTACTCGGTCAGCGTGCCGATGATGCCGAAGTCCAGCGACACGTAGCGCCCGAACGTGGCCGGCTCGATGCTCACCTGGATGTTGCCCGGATGCATGTCGGCGTGGAAAAAACCGTCGCGGAATACCTGCGTGAAGAAGATCGTGACGCCGTCGCGCGCGAGCTGCCGGATGTTCACGCCCGCCTGCCGCAGCCGTTCCACCTGGCTGATCGGCACCCCCACCATGCGCTCCATCACGATCACTTCGGGATGGCAGTAGTCCCACAGCATCTCGGGAATCAGCACGAGGTTCAGTCCGGCCATGTTGCGGCGCAACTGCGCCGCGGCGGCGGCCTCGCGCACCAGGTCGAGCTCGTCGTGCAGGTACTTGTCGAACTCCGCCACCACCTCCCGCGGTTTCAGGCGCCGACCCTCCTTGGACAGCCGGTCCAGCCAGCCCGCGACCATGCGCATGAGGCTCAGGTCCTTTTCGATCACCGTGAGCATGCCCGGGCGAAGCACCTTCACGGCGACGTCGCGGGTCTGGCCATGGCGATCCTTCAGGGTGGCGAAATGCACCTGTGCGATCGAGGCGCTGGCCACCGGCACGCGCTCGAAGCTCGCGAAGATCGTGTCCACCGGGCGGCCGAAGGCGCGCTCCACCGTCGCCATCGCCACGCTGGAGTCAAACGGCGGCACCCGGTCCTGCAGCCGCGCGAGTTCGTCGGCCATGTCCGCCGGCAGCAGGTCGCGGCGCGTCGAGAGCACCTGGCCGAACTTCACGAAGATCGGGCCCAGGTGTTCGAGCGCCAGGCGCAGCCGCTGCCCGCGCGGCGCGCGCAGGTTGCGTCCGAACGACAAGACCCGCGCGATCTTGCTCAGCCAGGGCCGATGGAAGCTGGTGAGGACGAGTTCGTCCAGCCCGTAGCGCAGCGCGACCCAGACGATGAAGACGCCGCGCAAATAGCGCGTCATGCCGGTCCTGAGCCTGTCGAACCCGGGCCTGGGCCTGTTGAAGCGGGGCCAGGCTGGCCGTTGCCGGGCCGGCCGTTGCCGGGCTTGGCGGGCCCGCTGCCGGAGCCCGGCGCAGGGCGCACGAACTGGCGCAAGGCCTGCGCCATGCGCCGCGTCGCCGCACCCATGGCGTGGGCGGGCGCGTCGCCGACCAGCCGCGCCAGATCCTCCTCCAGGTCCCAGCGCACGTTATCGACCAGCCAGTTGATCTCGGTGGCGAACTGGGCGTCGCCTTCGATCCGCACCGGCGGGTTGTCGCCGCGCACCGCGGCCTTCACCAGTCCCCAGGGCGACTCCTCGGTCAAGGTGAACGTCAGGTCCGGCTGCGCCCCCGCCGGCGCGAGATCCAGTAGCCCGGCGGGCGTGGCCACCAGCGGCATCACGAAGTTGCGCCAGTGCGCTTGCACGACACGATGCGCCTGGCGGGCCAGCCGAGCCTGCGCCTCGGGCTCCTGCATCAGGACGTGATTGAGCAGCAGCACCATGCGGCGCTGTATTTCGTCGACCATCCAGGCCGGCGGCTGGAACCCGCTTGCCAGCCGGTCGAAGAATGTGTCCAGGAATGGAAAGGGGGACTGTGTTGCCATAGCCCCCCATTATTCATGATGCGGTCGAGCGTTTCCGTACCGGGCCGGGCCCGCGGAGGCCTTCAGCCAGGCTGCATCGCCTCGAGCGAGCGCCTTCGAGCGCCCGGCGAGGCGCTATTGCAGCGCCTGCACTCCCGCCACCAGCCAGCCACTCGCGCCGCTCTTGGGCTTGGTCATGTTCCATACTTCGCGGAACGGGCTGGGGCCGGCGGACGGTTCTTCGCGGATCATGCCGGAGAACTCCACGCTGGCCATGTAGTCGTCGCCGGCGTCCTCGATGCCCAGCAACTGCGCTTCGAGCATCACGACCTCGGTCCGGTTGAGCGTGCCGCTCAGGTGCGCCTCGCGTTCGGCCAGCTGGGACTTGATCTCTCCGAGCATCTCATCGGTCATCATGGAGCGCAGGGTCGGAATGTCGGCGCGGTCCCAGGCATCCTGCAAGGTCGCGAAGTTGCGCTTGGCCGCGGCCACGAATCCTTCGGCGTCGAAGCCGGGGGGAACGCCCCAGGTCTGGGATCCGGCCAGTGCCGAGCCGATCTGCAAGCCGCTGGCCTGGCCGTACTTGCCCGCCTCGAAGGCCATGCTGCTGCGCTCCCAAGGGCGCGCCGAAGCATCGTTGCCGACCTTGTCCGGACTGTATTGGCGGGGCGGCACGGCCACGTCGGCCGGCGCACCCGCGGCCTGGAATGCGTAGCCCTGCCCCGCATGGCCGTTGCGCCGCGAGCGTGTCACCCAGCCGATCGCCGCCATTGCGATCATCACCACCAGCGCGATCAACAGAAACTGCCCGAACGCCGCGCCCAGCCCGAGGGAATGGGCCAGCCACGCCAAGCCCAGTCCCGCGGCCAGGCCGCCCAGCATCGCACCCCAAGGCCGCCGGGGCGCGGCCGCGGTGGCGGGATTGGGCGCGGTCCCCGGTTGCGCCGAAGGACTGGCCTGGTTTTGCGCGGTGCCGGGGGCAGCCGGCGCCGGGCGCGCCGCCTCGCGCTGCGTGACATTGGCCGATTGCCGGCCGAACGAGCCACCGCCGCCGAGGCGACGCGCCGCGTCGGCCTCGAAGCTGGCAAGGGCCAGCACGGCAACAAATATCCAGGACCACATCTTCATACCAACTCCCTGGCGCGGGCGCGCCTCAGCACTTGATTCCAACATGCAAAGCCACCACCCCGCCCGTGAGGTTGTGATAGTCCACGTGGCCAAACCCGGTTTTCTTCATCAACGCCTTGAGCTCCTCCTGGGCCGGATGCACCCGGATCGATTCAGCAAGGTAGCGATAACTCTGCTCATCGCCGGCGACGAGCTTGCCCAACCACGGCAGCACCTTGAACGAATACCAGTCGTAGGCTTTCTCGAGGGGCTTGGCGACCCGGGAAAACTCCAGCACCAGCAGCTTGCCCCCCGGTTTGAGGACCCGGTTCATCTCGGCCAGCGCCGCGTCCTTGTGCGTCATGTTGCGCAGCCCGAACGCCACGCTCACCAGGTCGAAGCTGTCGCCGCCGAACGGGAGCTTCTCGGCATCGCACACCAGCGTCGGCAGCGCGACGCCGGCGTCGAGCAGCCGGTCGCGGCCGGTGCGCAGCATCGCCTCGTTGATGTCGGTGTGCACGACGCGGCCGGTGGGGCCGGCCTTCCTGGCGAACGCGAGCGCGAGGTCACCGGTGCCGCCGGCGATGTCGAGCACCTGGTCACCCGGCCGCACGTTGGCCACCAGCACCGTGTAGGTTTTCCACGCGCGGTGCAGTCCCATCGACATGAGGTCGTTCATCAGGTCGTAGCGCGGCGCGACCGAGTCGAACACGCCGCGCACGCGGCGCGCCTTGTCGCGCTCGTCCACGGATTCGAAGCCGAAATGGGTGCTGCTCATAGGCCGATGCTAGGGCATTCGAGGTCAGCGCGCAGGCAGTCCTGCCCGCGGACAGGGAATCTGTCGGCGGAACACGTCAGTGGCCGCAGCCCGGCGCAGCCTTCGGCGCCATCGGAGCGTCGCGATCGACACCCGCTTCCTTCAGGCGCCGCTCGTAATCGGTCCAGAGTCGTTCCTGCTGAGCGCCCAGGAAATACAGGTAGTCCCAGGAAAAAATACCGGTG
>JAGRPN010000316.1 GCA_019449555.1 Ramlibacter sp. | reverse complement strand
GAATACGTGCAATGCTCGTCACATCAACATCGCGCACGGGCTGTATCCGCGCGAGGCGCTCTCGCACGCGAAGCTGGTACGGGTGGTGACGTGGCTGAACGGAAACACGCACACGGCGAGCGGCAGGACGTATGCTGGCGGACTCACGAAGTTCGAACCGAAGGAAATTGAGCGCCTGCGCGTGCCGCAGGACTTACTCGCATGACCGCATCGCCGCGGGTTTGGTCCACTTCGGAACTAGATGCGGACGCGAAGATCGCAGAAGGAATCTTCCGTGCTGACCGGCTGGCCGCGTCCGACGCTTGGGAGACTCACTACGTCGGAGCGCGTGCGAAGTTCGACGCATTGTTCGAGACGCTGGCGAACCTCACGCCGTCCGGCATGACGGCGCCCAAGGTCGCTGAGGCGTACGGAGTCGGGCTAGGTGAGGCGTTGCGATACTTGGCTGGCCCGCCGATTTCCGATGATGACCTACAGGTGATCGCGGACGTGGATTCCATCGCTCCGGGAGTGCTTAGGCGCGACACGGTCGCCCTGCGCAAGGTACTGGACGTCATCGAGCACGTGATCGACCCACACAGGTTTCCCTGGCTGAAATCCGGCACCGATCCGACGCCTGAGCAGCGCGACGCTGCACTCATGGCCTCCTCCGTCCTCCTGGCAGCGCAGCGGATCGCCACCGAGCGGCGCAATGACGGCAAGGAGGCGCAGGAAACCAAGGTCAAGGACTACCTGCGCACTCTGAACTTCACCGAAGTTCCCACGACCAGGATCGACACGCTATTGCATGGGCCACAAGCGATGCAGTTCTGCGCGGAATGCCAGCTCGGCGAGCGCAAGGCCGATGTCGTCGTGCGTCTTCACGACACCCGCTTGATGGCCGTTGAGTGCAAGGTATCCAACAGCCGCACGAATAGCATTAAGCGGTTGAATAACGATGCCGCCGTGAAGGCCGAATACTGGCTGCGGCAATTCGGCGTCCGCCAAGTGGTGCCTGCAGCCGCACTTGCCGGTGTGTTCAAGTTGCTCAACCTGGAACAGGCGCAGCAGCGCGGGTTGGCTTTGTTCTGGACCCACGACCTGGACAAGCTCGGTGAATTCATCGCTTCAACCGCGACCCAGTGAGCGCGCGACTTCAGACGTTGTAAGACCACACGGCCACTGCCATTTCCGCGAGCTGCGCCTGTCGCTTTTCGATCTGCTCAGGCCCCCAGGATTCGTTCTCGCCGGCCTTCCTTGTCAACACAAAATCTGAAGCCTGGAGAACGGGCCTCTTTACTTCATACCCTGCGTTCCCAAGTTCGCTGTTCTTCTTCGCGCTCAGGAGAACCTGATTCCCAATGCGCCTTGAGAAAGCGGCTGCCAACTCGGGATGCAGCCCAGGCCAGTGATCGCCCGGGTTCTCGGGGAGGATGTGTTCGAGATTTACGGCTGCGACGTCGCCGTTCGGCACCAGCTCACTGTTCTTTTCGCCGCGCGCATGGCGTTCGAGCGAGGTAAGAAAGTAGCGGCCCAAAAATGATTTTGAGATTCGAGCTACAGCAAAGCTGCTCCTGAAAACTTCGTCGTTCGGAACAATCTTCATCATTTCCTTTGCGAACGTAGCTGCGGTCGTGATTTCCTTCGTGGTGACCTTTCTCGCCACATCAGACCAGGTTGCTTCCAGCGTCCCGCCACCAGCACCAACTGCAATCAAATAACGGACCGACCCGTTCAGGATGTACCGCATCGCTTTCACCAATTCTTCGCCGGTGAACGCGGTCAGCAGCGCAAGCATTGCAGGACGGAAACGCTCCACTTTTAGGGTGTTTAGGGAGGCGATGATCGAGTCCGCGTTCCCCCCAATTTCTTTCCACAATGGGTGCGAGGCGTTCAACATCGCTGAGTAGTTGTTCGCTTGCTGAACCAATTCACTGGAGAAATCCACAGCTTGCTGCGATGAGGCGATGTGCTGCTTGATCTTGGAGAACAATTCTTTCTCGCGGGCAACCTCGCGCGTGGCAGACCAGAGCTGCCTGATGTAGGTGATCAGGATGTCGTCGCCCCCGTGAGCCTCCAGCACACCGAGCATTTGATTCCAGCTCGCCTGGACCTCTTCCAGGCGCTCTGCGGCCACGCCAAAAAGATGGTTCTTCAAAAGGTCAGAAGCCGACAAATCCTTCCCGCGATCGTTCAACGTCTCAAAGATGACGTATGCGTTCGCGTCGCTCGGAACGATGACCTGGATGATTCGGGTCTGGTGCTCCACATATTTCACAAGCGCGCTGATGCGATCGAACCAGTTCGTGAAGTGCTGGCCGATAGATTCCAGAAAGGCTTTGCATTGGGTCTGTGCGGCAGCGATCCTTTCGTGAGACTCCCTTGAAGGCTTCACGTCCTGACCGTTCAAGACGCGCTTGAGGAAGAATTCGTGGTCATAGACGCTCAAGGTCATGCGCGGGTTTACCTGCTGAGACCACGTGTCCTTCGTCTGCAGGAATTGGCCTTCAAGCGAACGCGCCACGTCGCCCTGGGCTTGCCCAGCGAGAAAATCTCTTACTGCGGCGATGAAGATCGTTGCCGTCGTAAGCCGTTGCTGACCATCAACGACCTCGTACTTTTGGGCCGCGCCTTGAAGCACGACGGACCCCATGAAATACTCAGGCGCGTCGTCACTGAATGAGGTGTTGATGTCGGCCAAGAATTCCGCGACGTGTTCGTCGTCCCACGAGTACGCACGCTGGTACTTCGGCACTCTGAGGAAATTTCCTTCAAGGCAGGCGCCCAGCCCTTGCGGTTTGATGTCAAGGGTATTGATCGAGGTTGGCATGTGGGGCTCTTTGATTCTGGCCGCTTCTGAAGATTGAAGCGCCGAGCACATTATGCTCATCAGTAAGACTGTTGAGCGTGGCCCATGTTAGTTACTGCTTCGGGTGGAGTTACTGACGTAGTTACTGCACAATGCACTGGATGCACGCGGACGTGACCGCACGTCGCTGGACACAAAAAAAGCTCCAAGTGCTTGATTCACTTGGAGCTTTGGACGCCGAGAAACCACGCTGGATTTCGTCGGACAGTGATCTGGTGGCCTGGGGCGGAATCGAACCACCGACACGCGGATTTTCAATCCGCTGCTCTACCAACTGAGCTACCGGGCCAGAGCCGGAAATTATATCAGCGTCCGACGAGCCGCCGCACGCTTCAGCCCCCGCGCTTTCCCCTCGACAGATCGACCCCCAGCTGCTTGAGTTTGCGATACAGGTGGGTGCGTTCCAGGCCGGTCTTTTCGGCCACGCGCGTCATCGATCCGCCTTCCTTGGCGAGGTGGAATTCGAAGTACGACTTCTCGAATTCATCACGCGCATCGCGCAGCGGCTTGTCCAGTTCGAACAGCTGCCGCGCCTGCGGTCCCATCTCCACCGGCGCGGGCAGGCTCTGGCCGCCTGTCATTGCCGCTTCCACCGTGAGCTCGGCGACCGGCACGGCCGCGGCGCCACCGACACCGGGCTTGCGCACTCCGATGCCGCCGTTGCGCGCCAGTCCGTTCTCCACGGCCTTGAGCAGCTTCTGCATGGTGATCGGCTTTTCCAGGAACGACTGCGCGCCGATCTTGGTCGCCTCCACCGCCGTCTCGATCGTGGCGTGCCCGCTCATCATGATGACCGGCATGCTGAGCATCCCGGTGGTGGACCACTCCTTGAGGAGCGTGACGCCGTCCGTGTCGGGCATCCAGATGTCCAGCAGGACCAGGTCCGGACGCGAGCGGCTACGGGCCGCCCTTGCCTGGGCGGCGTTTTCCGCCAGCTCGACGTTGTGGCCCTCGTCGTTGAGGATTTCCGAGAGCAGGTCCCGGATGCCCAGCTCGTCGTCGACCACCAGTATGTTTGCCATGTTTTCCAGCGTTACCCCTTGCGGCCGGGGTGGGTGTTGCTAAGCCGCAACTGCGAATGATAACGACACTTGAGCGCCCAGCACCGCCCCATTTTCGACGCGGTTTTTCAGGTCGACCCGGGCGCGGTGCTCATCCGCGATTTTCTTGACGACGGCCAGCCCCAGGCCCGTGCCTTTGGCCTTGGTCGTCACGTAGGGTTCGAACGCCCGCTTGAGGATGTGTTCGGGAAAACCGCTGCCGGTGTCCTGCACGATCAGGCGCGCACGCCGGGCCGCTTCGTTCCATTGGGTCTTGACCGTGACCTCGCGCACGGCGGCGCCTTCGGTCGCATCCTGCGCGTTTTGCAGCAGGTTGTGCAGCACCTGCCGCAGCTGCTGCGAGTCGCCCATGATCCTGGGACACGCCGGGTCGAGCTCCATGCGCACCGGCACATGTGCCGCGCCTTCCCCGTGCTCGCCGGCATCGCGCGCATACAGCTGCAGCACGTCGCTCACCAGGCCATTCAGGTCCACCGGCTTGAGTTGCGCAGCGGGCAGGCGCGCATAGTCGCGGAATTCGTTGACGAGCCGCTTCATCGCGTCGACCTGGTCCACGATGGTGCGCACCGACTTCGCGACGATCGCCCGCTCGGGTTCGGCCACCTTGCCGGCCAGCTTCATCTCCAGCCGCTCGGCCGACAGCTGGATCGGCGTCAGCGGATTCTTGATCTCGTGCGCGAGGCGGCGCGCCACTTCGCCCCACGCCTGCGCACGCTGCGCCGACACGATCTCGGAGATGTCATCGAACACCAGCAGCCGCGCCGCCCTGCCGGGGTGATCGGAGGGCATCTCGGCGCCGCGCGCCACCAGCGTGATCGCGTTCTGCGGCGAACCGGGTTGCGCTGCGTTGAGCTCGAACGATTGCTGCCAATGGTCCAGTCCATGCTGCTTGCGCTCGTTCATGTATTCGTCGAACTGCTGCTGCACCGATGCCCCGAACGCTTCGAGGCCCTCGACGCTGGCCAGCGGCCTGCCTTCGTAGGCCGCCAGCGGCGTGCGCAGGATGCGGGTCGCGCCCGGGTTCGACGAAAGGATGTTGCCCTGCTCGTCGAGCACGATCACGCCGGCGGTGAGGTTGTCCAGGATCGTCTGCAGGTTCGCGCGGGCCGCGCTCACCTGGCCCATGCTCTTGTCCACGGCGGCGCGCGCATCGGCCAGCTGCTGCGTCATCTCGGCAAACGAGCGCGTCAGTCCGCCGAGCTCGTCCTTGCCTTGCAGCGCCGGTTTGGGACTCAAGTCGCCCGCGGCGACCTCGCGCACGCCGGCGGCCAATAGCAGCAGCGGGCGCGCGAGCTGGTTGCCCAGGATCACCGCCAGCAGCACGGCGCCGAACACCGCCAGGAACAGGCTCAGCGTGAGCGTGCCGATGTACATGCGGCGCAAGCCCTGGCGCCCCAGGGCGCGCTCCTGGTATTCGCGATTGGCCTCCTGCACCGCCAGCGCATTGGCCACCAGGGTGGGCGGCAGGCTTTGCGTCACCTGCAGCACGCGCGGTTCGGCCAGCAGGCCGAGGCTCGGATGCGCCACAACCGCCAGCGCCTTGATGCGCGCGTTGCTCACCTGGTTCGCGGTCACCTCTTCCAGTCCTTCGACCACGGCCAGCGAGCGCTGCGCCCGTACGTTGCGCAGTTGCTGCGAGGTCGGGCGGTCGGGATTGAGCTGGAAGCGCGACTCGCCGGCGCTGGCGATCGGCTGGCCGGTGCCGCTCCACAGGATCACGTCGTTGGCCGGGAGCTGCTCGCGCAGGCGCTCCAACGCGATAGGCGCCGCCGCATCCGGCGTCTCGGCCAGCTGCGCGGCCGCGGCCTTGGTCTTGTTCGCCAGGTCATTCGCGAGTG
>JAGRPN010000315.1 GCA_019449555.1 Ramlibacter sp. | reverse complement strand
GCATAGCCGGTGGCCATGCTGCGCTTCATCACGATCGAGGTCTTGGCCTTCCACACTTCCAGCACCGGCATGCCGGCGATCGGGCTGGTCGGGTCTTCCTGTGCCGCCGGGTTCACGATGTCGTTGGCGCCGATGATCATGGCGACGTCGGTATCGGGGAAGTCCGCGTTCAACTCGTCCATTTCCAAAACGATGTCGTAAGGCACCTTGGCCTCGGCCAGCAGCACGTTCATGTGGCCGGGCATGCGGCCGGCCACCGGGTGAATGCCGAAGCGCACGTTGACGCCCTTCTCGCGCAGGACTTTGGTGATCTCATAGACCGTGTGCTGTGCCTGCGCCACCGCCATGCCGTAGCCCGGCACGATGATCACGTTCTTCGACTCGCGCAGCAGTTCCGCCGTCTCCGGGGCCAGGATCGGATTGACCTCACCCGCCGGCTGTGCGCCCTCGCCCTTCGGTGCCGGCGCCCCGCCCTCGGAACCGAATCCGCCCGCAATCACGCTGATGAAGTTGCGGTTCATCGCGCGGCACATGATGTAGGAGAGAATGGCGCCGCTGGAGCCGACCAGCGCGCCGACGACGATCAACAGGTCATTCGAGAGCATGAATCCGGTCGCCGCGGCCGCCCAGCCGGAATAGCTGTTGAGCATCGAAATCACCACCGGCATGTCGGCGCCGCCGATCGCCATCACCATGTGGATGCCGAACAGCAGCGAAATCACGGTCATCACGATCAGCGGCATCATGCCCGCGTCGATCGATTCGGCGTGCAGGAACTGCCGCCCGAACCAGATCACTACCAGTAGGCCGGCGAGGTTCAGCCAGTGGCGTCCCGGCAGCAAAAGGGTCTTGCCGCCGATCTTGCCGGAGAGCTTGCCGAACGCAATGATCGAGCCGGTGAAGGTCACCGCGCCGATCAGGATGCCGATGTAGATCTCCATTTCGTGAATCGACTTTGCGGCACCGGTGAATTCCGCCGAGGCCGCCGGGTCGATGTAATTGGCAAAGCCGACCAGCATCGCGGCGAGGCCGACCAGGCTGTGCATCAGCGCGACCAGCTCCGGCATCTGCGTCATTTTTACGACGCGCGAAGCGAACAGGCCGATGCTGCCGCCGACGACCATCGCGCCAACGATCCAGGCATAGCCGGCCGACGTGACTTGCGGCCCGAAGACCGTCGCCAGCACGGCGATGGTCATGCCGATCATGCCGTACAGATTGCCGCGCCTGGAGCTCTCCGGATTGGAGAGGCCGCCGAGGCTGAGGATGAAAAGTATGGTCGATCCGATATAGGAGGCAGTTGCAAGCGTTGCGGACATGAATCGCCTCCGTTATTTGCGGAACATCTGCAGCATGCGCTGCGTGACGGCGAAACCGCCGAACATATTGATCGCGGTGAGCGCGATTCCCAGCACGGCGAGCCCGAGAATCCAGCCCTCGGGCCGGTTGCCTGCGGCTTGCGCCATCAGTGGCGGCGCGATCTGCACCAGGGCGCCGATTGCGATGATGCTGCTGATCGCATTGGTCACGCTCATCAGCGGCGTATGCAGGGCGGGCGTGACGTTCCACACCACCATGTAACCAACGAAAACCGCCAGCACGAACACCGTGAAGTGGCCGAGAAACGCCGGCGGCGCATAAGCGCCGACGAACCAGAGCAACACCGCTGCGACCAGGAACGTGATCGCCGTGCTCTTGGCCGAGGCCGGTGCGCTCGCCTCGCCATGCTTGGGCGCCTTGGCCGGCATTGCGGCCGGCTTGGCCGCAACGGGCGGCGCCTTCAGGGGCGGCGGCGGCCAGGTGATCCCGCCCTCCTTGATGACCGTCAGGCCGCGGATGGCGTCGTCGTCCATATTGACGTTGATGATGCCGTCCTTGGTCTTGCAAAGCTCTTCGGCGACGCGGAACAGGTTGGTGGCGTACAGCGTCGACGACTGCTTGGCCAGTCGGCTGACCAGGTCGGTGTAGCCGACGATGGTCACGCCGTGCTTCACCACCGCCTGGCCGGGCTCGGTCAACTCGCAGTTGCCGCCCTGCTCGGCCGCCATGTCGACGATGACGCTGCCCGGCTTCATGCTCTTCACCATGTCGGCGGTGATCAGCCTGGGCGCGGGCTTGCCCGGGATCAGCGCGGTGGTGATGATGATGTCCACCTCCCGGGCCTGCTTGGCGTACATCTCGCGCTGGGCCTGCTGGAAGCCCTCGCTCATCACCTTGGCGTAGCCGCCGCCGCCGGAACCTTCTTCCTCGTAATCGACCTTCACGAATTCGCCGCCGAGCGACACGACCTGGTCGGCCACTTCGGCGCGGGTGTCATTGGCGCGCACGATGGCGCCCAGGCCGGCAGCAGTGCCGATCGCAGCCAGGCCGGCGACGCCGGCACCGGCGATGAAAACCTTGGCTGGCGGAACCTTGCCCGCGGCCGTGATCTGGCCGTTGAAGAAGCGGCCGAAGGCATTGGCGGCCTCGATGACGGCGCGGTAGCCGGCGACGCCGGCCTGGGAGGTCAAAGCGTCCATCTTCTGGGCGCGGGAGAGCGTCCGCGGCAGCGAGTCGATCGCCAGCACGGTGACCTTGCGCGCCGCGAGCTGCTGCATCAATTCAGGGTTCTGCGCCGGCCAGATGAAGCTGATCAGGGTCTGGCCCTCGTGCATCAGGCCGACCTCTTCCTTGCTCGGGCCGCGCACCTTCAAGACGATGTCCGCCTTGGCCCAGAGTTCGGCAGCCGTTGCCACGACCTCGGCGCCGGCAGCGCGGTAGGTGTCGTCGCCGCAGTTCGCGGCGTCGCCCGCGCCGCTTTGCACGGCCACAGAGAACCCCAGCTTGACGAGCTTTTCCACCACCTCGGGTACGGTCGCGACGCGCTTCTCGCCTGCCGCAGTTTCCTTCGGAACTCCGATAAGCAAAGGTTTCCTGGCCGTCTCCGGTGTGACGGCAACACTGATCCCAGCCGCCGTGGATCCGGCGGGAACGTCAATTAGCATGGACGTCTCTCCTCGAGTGAAAAATTCGGTGTTAAGTGACTGCTGACCGCGAGCTTACATGAACATCGGCAGCGCTCTTCTGGACTGGTTCCTCGTCCCCAACGACCCCGCGACAGTAATGCAATGAGATGGGATTTCATTTGATGAATCGCAGCTTTTTGTCAATCGTTCTGCCGCATTCCGCAAAATCGGAATCCGCAGTACCGGCCAGCTGGACGTGTAACCAGGGTTGCGAGCGATTTTGAAGTAGGCTTGCACCTCCGCTGCGCCCACCCATGCCTGTTGCCTCGCTGCTCGGCCTGTCCATCGCCCTGCACCTCTACATCGGAGCACGCATTGTCCCGGCGTTTCCGGGCGTGGCGGCTGCGCTGCTCGCACTGTTGCTGGCGCTATCGGCATTGTTCGTGCCCACCGGCCTGCTCGCACGCCGGTTCATGCGGCCCCCGGGCGCCGACAAGCTCGCGGCCGCCGGCCTGTTGTTCATGGGGCTGTTTTCGTCGCTGCTGGTGTTCACGGTGCTGCGCGACGCACTGCTCCTGTTGGTGTGGGTCCTCGGCTTCTTCGCGCCCGCGGCGGTGCCACTGGATGGACTGCGCGCGGGCTCGGCTATCGCCGTGCCGCTCCTGGGTCTTGCGGTGACATTCGTCGGCTTTCTGAACGCGCGGCGCACCGCCGGCGTGGTAATGGTCGAGGTATGCCTTCCTGATCTTCCGCCCGAGCTACAGGGATTCTGCATCGTCCAGATCAGCGACGTGCACGTGGGGCTCACCATCCGTCACCGCTACGTCGAAGCAATCGTCGAGGCGGTGAACCGGCTCGAGCCGGATGTCGTGGCGATCACCGGCGACCTGGTGGACGGCACCGTGCCAGACCTGGCAGACGATGTCGAACCGCTGCGGCGGCTGGTATCCAGGCACGGCAACTATTTCGTGACCGGCAACCACGAGTACTACTCCGGCGTCGACCCCTGGCTGGCCGAACTCGAGCGCATCGGCCTGCGCGTGCTGCAAAACCAGCATGTCGTGATCGAGCGGGGCGGCGCCAAACTGGTGCTGGCGGGTGTGCCGGACTACAGCGCGGCGCATTTCGACCGGAGCCATCGAAGCGATCCGGCGGCCGCGCTCGCCGGCGCTCCGCCCGATGCCGCGGTCAAGATCCTGCTGGCCCACCAGCCCCGCAGCGTGGCCGCCGCCGCGCGGGCCGGCTTCGACCTGCAACTGTCGGGCCACACTCACGGCGGGCAATTCATGCCCTGGAATTTTTTCGTCCGACTGCAGCAACCTTTCACCGCCGGGCTGCATCGCGTCGGCGGCATGCAGGTGTACGTCAGCCGCGGGACGGGCTACTGGGGCCCGCCCAAGCGGGTCGGCGCGCCCTCCGAGATCACGCAGATCCGGCTGACGGCCGTTAGGCCAAGCTGAGCCGCAACGGCTGGGCTGCGGCTTGCCCGGCAATAGAGCTGCCGGGATGCGAAATGACACGCCGTCCCATTCCTACAAGGACGCGAGGTTTTGTCCGACATGGTTGAGGTTGGGGCAGGCCAAAAACTGCCTGGATGGCACACCTAGCATCCCTTTCGACGCCGGCCACGGGCGCGCGCGCCGTCAACGTCAACTACCTCGGAGCGGCGCGGAGCCGCCGCAAATTCGAACTGTTCTATCCCGACGGATTCCAGGACGAAACCTACCAGGTCGCGGAGCGCTCGTACAAGGAACGCGCTCACCTCGAGTGGCAAAGCCAGCTCGGCCCCAGTCCCTTTCGCAAGCTGCTGGCGCGCGGAGAGTTCCGGGAAATCGCCGACATCGCGGTTCGAATCGAAGCGCGCACGAACCTGCTGTTCTCCTTCGAGAAGATGGCCCTGCGCGACGCCGTCAAGTCGCCCGCCGGCGCGCGGCTGTTCGCCACCGAGCTCTACGCTTTTCTGTGGGGACGCGGCTCCGCGCAACACAAATTCGACGATTGGGTCCAGGCCGTGGCCGACCTGCCGCGGCGCCGCACGCCCGTGCTGACCTGGCCGCTCGTGACCGTGTTCGGCTTCATTGCCCGGCCGGACAAGCACCTGTTTCTCAAACCGATGGTGACGCGCAAGGCGGCGCGCGCCTACGGTTTCGACTTCGAGTACCAGCCGCAACCGTCGTGGAGCGTGTACCGCTGCCTGCTCACTTTCGCGGCCATCATCCGGCGCGACCTCGACCGCAAGCCGGGCTTCAAGGCGCGGGACATGATCGACCTGCAATCGTTCATCTGGGTCCAGGGCTCGCAGGAATACGAGCCCTGACGCACGACCAGGTTTCCTGCGCCAGCGGCAGGGCATTGAAGACCAGCGACGCGAGCAAGCCCGCCAGCAGCCAGGAAGCCGGCAGCGGGCGCTGTTTGGGCCGCAGCGACCAGTCGGCGCTTTCCGCTCCCAAGCCGGCCAAGGCCAGCGCCTGCTCCCAGGCGAGCACCGCGAGCAGCGCGATCGACGCCAGCGGCAGGATCTCCATGAAGCTGTGGACCATCTGCTCGAACGGGCCGACGTTGCGCCGCGGCGTGCTGTAGTGCAGGTCCCAATACACGGTGAGTTCGTGCACGACGAAGATGGCGGCGATGAACGACAGCACGGCCGCGTTCACTTCGAGCAGCGCCACGGCCGCGATGCCCAGCCCCAATTGCGCGAACATCGTGAGGTGCAGCAGGTTTTCCTTCAGGCCGCTGGTCCAGGCGATATTGGTGTGGCGATGGCAGGCCCAATCGGCGAAACCCGCCGCAACCCAGAGCGGGAAGACGACGAAGATCAGGAGGAAAGCCGCGACGTCCTGCATGGCTGCCCCGCGCTTCAGCGCAGTGCGCCTGCCCGTGCGGCGGCAGCGGCATGTGCGTCCATCAAGGTAGTGTGCCCCGGCAAGGCTGCGTCGTGGGGCCGCCATAATCGCCGCGATGAATCAACGTTGGAAACCGAACGTCACCGTGGCCGCGGTCATCGAACTCGACGGGCGCTTCCTCCTGGTCGAGGAAGCATCGGCCGACGGCTTGAAGCTGAACAACCCGGCGGGCCATCTCGACCCCGGCGAATCGCCGGCCGACGGCTGCGCGCGCGAGGTGCTGGAAGAAACGGCGTACGCGTTCCGACCCACTGCGCTGCTGGGGGTCTACCTGTCGCGCGCTCGGAGCAGTTCGACCGGTGAGGACGTCACGTACCTGCGACTTGCCTTCTGCGGCGAGATCGGCGCCCATGATCCGGCGCTTCCGCTGGACCACGGCATCGTCAGGGCGCTATGGCTCACGCCGGAGCAAATCCGCGCCAGCAGCGAACGGCACCGCAGCCCGCTGCTCATGCGCTGTGTGGAGGACTACCTGGCCGGCGTCCGGCACCCGCTGTCGCTGATCTACACGCATCCCAGCGTGACGGCCCGCTGACCTGCTCAATCCGCCCGGATGTGGGCGCGCCGAACGATGTCGCTCCAGATTTTCTGCTCGCCCGCGATGAAGGCGGCGAATTCCTGCGAGGGGCCGCCGCCTGCGACGGCGCTGTCGCTCGCGAAGCGCTCGGTCACGGCGCTCGATCGCAGCGCCTTCAGCGACTCCTCTTGCATCTTCTTCACCACGCCCGGCGGCGTGCCGGCCGGCGCGAGGATGCCGTACCACTGGGAAGTTTCGAAGTTCTTGTAACCCATCTCGGCGACGGTCGGCACGTCGGGCATCACGCTGATGCGCTGCTGCGTGCCCACGGCGATGGCGCGCAGTTTGCCGGCGCGGATGTGGGCGCCGAGCGCCGGCATTCCGGCGGACGACGCTTGGGTGCGCCCGGCGAGCAAGTCCGTGAGTTGCGGGCCGGTGCCGCGATAGGGAATGTGCGTGATGTACATGCCGGTCACGAGCTTGAGGTATTCCATCGCGAGGTGTCCCGCGCTTGCGTTGCCGGCCGACCCGTAGTTGAGCTTGCCCGGGTTCGCCTTCACATAGGCGACGAACTCCTTGAAGTTCCTGGCCGGCACGTCCGGGTGGATCACGAACACGTTGGGCACCTTGGCCAGCAGCGTGACCGGGATGAAATCCTTGTTCACGTCGTACGGCTGGTTGGCCAGCATGTACGGGTTCACGGCCAGCGTACCGACATGGCCGAGGATGATCGTGTGGCCGTCCGGCGGCGCATGGGCCGCCTCGGACATCGCCACCACGCCTGCGCCACCCGGCTTGTTCTCGACATACACGCTCTGGCCCAGTTGCTTGGTCAGTTCCGCGGCCACCGAACGCGCCACGATCTCGGACGTGCCGCCGGGCGCGAACGGCACCAGGAAGCGGATCGGCTTGCTGGGCCAAGCG
>JAGRPN010000314.1 GCA_019449555.1 Ramlibacter sp. | reverse complement strand
CATCGAGCTCGACCCGCGCAAGACGCGCCAGGTGCTGCATGCCGACCGCACGCGGGCGCGCGACTTCGAAATCTACCGAGTCATCCGCGTCGAGGACGCCGACACCGAAGGCGGCGACGCCGAAATTCCCGAGCTCTTCAGTCTGGGGCAAAACCGCGGCAGTGGCTGGGTCTATTCCACCGAGCGGCGCCCACGGCGCGCGACGGAAGAGGAGCGGCGCGACGGCCTGACCCGCACTTCCTACACAGGGGACGATGTTTTCCTGGCGATTTCACGCCCGGTGGAAAGCCAGGCGAACCGGCCGCTGAAGCGTGTCGACATCGTGGCGCTCTGCACCAACCGCGACCTGCCGATCCTCGATGACAATCCCACCTTGACGCTGGAGGCCGGCGACCCGGTCGAAACGGTCCGGCTTCTCGGCGCGTTGCGTCCGCCTCGCCCGGCCATCCCCGCGGCGCTGCCGGCGGGCGCAGCGGGCGAATCCCGGGCCGACAATCTCGCCTGGCGGCTGGTGGCGCAGCTGGCGCTCAACTTTCTCAGCCTTGCCAAGGAAGGCCGCGGCGTCGATCCGCTGCATGCGCTGCTCGATCTTTATGCCGACCGGGGCGATCCGAGCCTGGCCCGCAACGTGCATTCGATCGTCCGCATCGACTCGCGGTCGGTCATCGAAAGGCTGCAGATCGACGGGCCAATGTGCTTCGGACGCGGCACGGAAGTGACATTGCATGTGGATCAGTCAGTCCTGGCAGGGCAGAGCACATTGCTGCTTTCGGCCTTGCTTGCACGGCTGTTTGCCCGTCATGCCGGTATAAACGGCTTTGTGCGAACCCGTACGCGGCTGTTGCAGAAGCAGGAGGATGTGCCATGGCCGATGACGCCCGGCAATCGCTACCTGATCTAGACACGGTCGACCCGAACCGGGCCGAGGAATTGTCCGAGACGTTCGACTTCTTCGAGCTGCTGCGCCGGCTCGAACGCAGGGGCGGACTGTTCGGTCATTCCGGCTCGCCGGAGCGTGAGCCGGCAAGGCTCGGACAGCATGTGCGTCTCAGCTTTTCGGCCAGGGACGTGGTTGAATTCCGCGAAGCGAAGGACAAGGCCCCGGCCAGGGTTACGGTCACAAATCTCGGCCTGATGGGACCTGAAGGTCCGCTGCCGCTCCATTTGACCCGCTGGGTGCTCGATCGCCTGTCGCAGCGCTGGTTCACCGGCGCCGATGCGCAGCAGACCAGTGACACGACATTCCTGGACTTCGTCAACATTCTGCAGCATCGCTTGATCGCCCTGTACTATCGGGCGTGGGCGGATGCGCATCCGGCCGTACAGGTCGAACGCGCGGTCGGTGGGCGCGTTCGCGCCATGCTTGAAGCCATGGCCGGGATCGGACTTCCCGGCACCCAGAACGCCGATCTCGATACGGTGAAGCTTCGCCAGGCGGCTTCGCTCGCCAACCAGGTCGACGGCCCGGAACGGCTGACGCTGTTCCTGGCGGAAGCGTTCAAGGTGCCGGTTCAGATCAAGGAGTTCATCGCCGCCTGGATGACCATACCAACCGGGCTCCAGACCCGCCTTGCAAAAGCCTATGCGGGGCTCGGCCGGGGGGCGACGATCGGCCCGCGCGTTTTCAACCGCCAAAGCAGGATCGAACTGCGTGTCGGCCCGCTGGGCTATGAGGACTTCAAGGCATTCCTGCCGGGAGGCCCGCGGCTCAAACTGTTCAAGCAGGCCGTTCGCGACATGGTCGGGGAATCGCTCGACGTTGACCTGCGCATCGTGCTGGCGCGTGAAGCAGTGCCGCCGCCGCGTATCGGGGCGGTTCAGCTCGGCCGAACCGCCTGGCTTGCGCGGCCCGCTGAAAGGGGCGATGCTGACGACATGCGGCTGCGGACAATCGTCGGATGGCGGCCGGAAATGGCGGAGGTCGCGGCATGAGTCTGCTGCTGACGCTGGAGCAAGGGCCACGCACCCAGGCGGTACGGCAGGCCCGGCTGGACGAGGGCGAGCTGGTGATCGGCCGCAGCGCGGACGCGGGCTGGCAGATCGACGATCCCGACATGTTCGTTTCGCGGGCTCATTGCAGGATTTCGGGCGGGCGAGAGGGGTATTTCGTCACCGACACGTCGAGCAGCGGATTGTTCATAAACGACTCTGACAGCCCGCTCGGTGCCGGCAAGT
>JAGRPN010000313.1 GCA_019449555.1 Ramlibacter sp. | reverse complement strand
CTGGATGTCGTCGCCGACCGGTTCCGGCTGCACGCGACGGAGAAGGCGCGCGCCATCGAGGCGATCGAGGTGGCACTCAAGCGCGGCGCGGGACGGATGAATGTCTATTGCCTGGGGTCGGATCCGAATGCGGGACGGGGAGAAACGGGGTCGGATCCCAATTCAGGACGCGGTGTCGCCGGTGAAGTGGGTGCAGCGCCGAAATTGGGCTCCGACCCCGTTTCGTCGCACGAGATCTGGAAATTCTCCACCGGCCTGCACTGCCCGCACAGCGACATCCGCTACGCCGACCCGATCCCCTCGATGTTTTCATTCAACTCCGCGGTGGGCGCGTGCGAGACCTGCCGCGGTTTCGGGCGGGTGATCGGCGTCGATTACGGCCTCGTCATCCCGAACGAGAAACTGACGTTGCGCGCGGGCGCGATCCGCACCATCCAGACGCCGGCCTGGGCCGAGTGCCAGGAGGACCTGATGCGCCATGCCGAGACGGCCGGCATCCCGCGCGACACGCCCTGGTACAAGCTCACGCCCGAGCAGCAGCATTGGGTGATTCACGGCACGCCCAACTACAAGGAAGGCAACTGGAACAAGCAGTGGTATGGCATCCGGCGCTTCTTCGAGTACCTCGAGACCAAGTCGTACAAGATGCACATCCGGGTGCTCCTGTCGAAGTACCGCAGTTACACGCCGTGCGAGGCATGCGGGGGCGCCCGCCTGAAGACCGAGAGCCTCTTGTGGCGCCTGGGCAATAAGGAAGACGCCGATGCCGTGCTGGAGCCCGGCAAGCGCTTCATGCCGGTCGGCGTGCAGTGGTCGCGGGCGCAGCTCGAGGCCTTGCCGGGCCTGTGCCTGCACGACCTGATGCTGATGCCGATCGACCGGTTGCGGCGGTTTTTCGATCGGTTTTCTCCCTCCCCCTCCGGGGTAGGACAGGGCGAGGGGGAAGGAGGAAGGCACGGCGAGCAGCAGGCCCTGAAGCTGCTCTACGAAGAAATCACCACGCGCCTGAAATACCTGGTCGACGTCGGTATCGGCTATCTCACGCTCGACCGCCAGAGCCGCACGCTGTCCGGCGGCGAAGTGCAGCGGATCAACCTCACGACCGCGCTCGGCACGTCGCTCGTGAATACGCTGTTCGTGCTCGACGAGCCGAGCATCGGCCTGCACCCGCGCGACATGAACCGGATCACCGAAGCGATGAAGCGGCTGCGCGACGCCGGCAACACGCTGGTCGTGGTGGAGCACGACCCCGCCGTCATGCTCGCCGCCGACCGCATCATCGACATGGGGCCGGGGCCGGGCGAGCGCGGCGGCCAGATCGTGTTCGACGGCGCCGCCGAAGACCTGCGCCATGCCGACACGCTCACCGGGGCCTATCTCGGCGCGCGCAAGCATGTGGGCATGGGTTTCAAACGGGCCGTGACGGAGGCGACGCCGCGCCTGATCCTCGAGGGCGTGCGCGAGCACAACCTGAAGAACCTGTCGGTGGAGATTCCGCTGCAGCGGCTGGTGTGCGTCACCGGCGTGTCGGGTTCCGGCAAATCCACGCTGGTCCAGGACGTGCTGGCCCCGGCGCTGATGCGCCATTTCGGCAAGGCGACCGAAACGCCGGGCGGGCACGACCGCATGCTCGGCGCCGATCACCTGAGCGACGTGGTGTTCGTGGACCAGTCGCCGATCGGCAAGACCGCGCGCTCCAATCCGGCCAGCTACGTGGGTGCATGGGATGCGCTCCGCGAAATCTTCGCCACGTCGGCGCTCGCGAAACAGCGTGGCTACACGTCCGCCAAGTTCAGCTTCAACAGCGGCGACGGGCGCTGCCCGACCTGCGGCGGCTCCGGGTTCGAACACGTGGAGATGCAGTTCCTGTCCGACGTGTACCTGCGCTGCCCCGATTGCGACGGCAAGCGCTACCGCCCGGAAATCCTGGAAGTGACGATCGAGCGGTCGCTGCCCCCGCGGCCCGTCACCCACACCCGCGTCCTCAACGTCGCCGACGTGCTCGATCTCACCGTCGCCGAGGCGGCTGCTTTGTTCGCCGCTGACCGCGACGTGATCCGCGCGCTGCAGCCGATCATCGACGTCGGCCTCGAATACGTGAAGCTGGGCCAGCCGGTGCCGACCTTGTCGGGCGGCGAATCGCAGCGCCTGAAGCTCGCCGGTTTCCTGGCTCAGGCGGCAAAGAACGCCACGAGCAGCCGGCAGGCCACGGCCACGCGCGGCACGCTGTTCATGTTCGACGAACCCACGACCGGATTGCACTTCGACGACATCGCCAAATTGATGCGGGCTCTGCGCAAATTGCTGGAAGGCGGCAATTCGCTGATCGTGATCGAGCACAACCTCGACGTGATCCGCGCGGCGGACTGGCTGATCGATCTCGGCCCGGAAGGCGGCGACGCCGGCGGCCTGCTCGTGGCCGAAGGCCCGCCGGAAGAGGTGAAATTGCATCCGAGCTCGCACACGGCCAAGGCCCTGCGCGAGTACGACAGCACCTTGGGGTTGGGCGCGCACATGGTTTCCGACTCCCTCCCCTCCTGGGGGAGGGCGGGGGTGGGGGCTGCCGCTGGCGGGCGCGCGAAGAGCCCCCACCCCAACGCAAGACCGCGGGCCATCCAGATCGTCAACGCCCGAGAACACAATCTCAAGTCGCTGTCGGTCGACATCCCGCACAACAAGTTCAGCGTGGTGACCGGCGTGTCGGGATCGGGCAAATCGACGCTGGCGTTCGACATCCTGTTCAACGAGGGACAGCGGCGCTATCTCGAATCGCTCAACGCTTATGCGCGCAGCATCGTGCAACCGGCGGGCCGCCCCGAGGTGGACGCGGTGTACGGCATTCCGCCCACGGTGGCGATCGAGCAGCGGCTGTCGCGCGGCGGGCGCAAGTCCACGGTGGGCACGACGACCGAGGTCTGGCATTTCCTGCGCCTGCTGTACGTGAAATTGGGGGTGCAGCACTGCGTCAACGATGACGCGCAAGTGCGGCCGCAGACCCCCGACAGCATCGCCGCGCAATTGATGCGGCGTTATCGGGGGCAGCACATCGGATTGCTGGCGCCGCTGGTGATCAACCGCAAGGGCGTGTACACCGAGCTGGCCGATTGGGCGCGCCCACGCGGCTACACGCACCTGCGCGTGGACGGCAACTTCCTGCCGACCACCGGCTTCCCGCGGATCGACCGCTTCAAGGAGCACACGATCGAACTGCCGGTGTGCGATTTGGACGTCACGCCCGCGAACGAAAGCCTGCTGCGCGAGAAATTGGCGCTCGCGCTGGAGCACGGCAAGGGCGTATTGCACGTGCTGGCGCCGCTCGACGGGCTGCGCGGCGCGATGCTGGCCGGCCTCGGCTCGCACCGGCATATCGGCAACGTGGAGGTGTTCTCGACACGGCGTGCGTGCCCGGTATGCAGCACCAGTTACCCGGAGCTCGACCCGCGCCTGTTCTCGTACAACAGCAAGCACGGCTGGTGCCCCGAGTGCGTCGGCACCGGCGTCAAGCTCACGCGCGAGCAGCGCAAGGCGTTCGACGACACGCTGGTGCTGTCCGACGACAACAAGGGCCGGGAGCAGACGTTTGCCGAGCCCGAAGTGGAAGACGTGGTGGACGAAGTGTGTCCCGCCTGCCATGGCGCACGGCTGAACCTGCAGGCCCGCCACGTCAAGTTCGACAAGACGGGCATCGACGAAATCGCGGCGCTGTCGGTCGTCGACGTGCGCCGGTGGATCGAAAGCCTGCAGGTCAAGGGCGTGTTGACGGCGCGCGAGGAGGGCATCGCGCGCGACCTGATTCCCGAGATCAGGAGCCGGCTCGAGTTCCTGGAGGAAGTGGGCCTGGGCTACCTCACGCTCGACCGAGGCGCGCCCACCCTTTCCGGCGGCGAGGCGCAGCGCATCCGGCTGGCGGCGCAGCTCGGCTCGAACCTGCAAGGCGTGTGCTACGTGCTCGACGAGCCGACCATCGGCCTGCATGCGCGCGACAACCAGATCCTGCTGAACGCGCTGCACAAGCTCGGCGACAAGGGCAACACGCTGGTGGTGGTCGAGCACGACGAGGACACGATCCGCCGCGCCGACCACATCATCGACATCGGCCCGAGCGCGGGCAAGCGCGGCGGCCGTGTGGTGGCGCAAGGCTCCGCCGCGGACCTCTCGGCCGTGCCCGAGTCGGTGACCGGCCGCTATCTGCTGCACGCGATGAAGCATCCGGTGAAGCCGCGGCGAGCGGTGCCCCCACCCCAACCCTCCGCCGAAAGGGGAGGGAGGAATGCGGACATGGTTCGCCCGGTTGGCCGCGCGGAATTGGATTTGCTCCCTCCCCTTCCGCGGGAGGGCGGGGGTGGGGGCAAGCGAAGCAAATTGCGGAAGCTGCTGGGCCGCGGAAGAAGCCCCCACCCTAGCCCTCCCCCAGAGGGGGAGGGGATGAATCCTGGCGAGGCAACAATGCAGTGGCTGCGCCTGCGCGGCGCCGACCTGCACAACCTGCGCGACATCGACATCGACATCCCGCTGGCGCGCCTCGTCGCCGTCACGGGCGTGTCCGGCTCCGGCAAGTCCACGCTCGCGCGTGACGTGCTGCTGCACAACGTGCAGGCGATCGTGCAGCAACGCTACACCAAGGCCGGCCGCGACGCCGACGCCGCGGGCAAACACCCGGCCTGGGTCGGTTGCAAGGACCTGGACGGCTACCAGGTGATCGACCGGGTGCTCGAAGTCGACCAGACGCCGATCGGCAAGACGCCGCGCTCCTGCCCGGCCACCTACATCGGGTTCTGGGACACGATCCGCAAATTGTTCGCCGACACGCTGGAAGCGCGCGCCCGCGGCTACGGCCCGAGCCGCTTCTCGTTCAACACCGGCGAGGGCCGCTGCCCGACCTGCGAAGGGCAGGGCGTGCGCACCATCGGGATGAGCTTCCTGCCGGATGTGAAGGTGCCTTGCGAGTCATGCCACGGCGCGCGTTTCAATCCGGAAACGCTGGCCGTCACGTGGCGCGGCAAGAGCATCGGCGACGTATTGCAGATGGAAGTTGACGAGGCCGTGGAGTTCTTCGCCGCGATGCCGAACATCAGTCATCCGCTGCAGCTACTGGAGGACGTGGGCCTGGGCTACCTCACGCTCGGCCAGCCGTCGCCCACGCTGTCGGGCGGCGAGGCGCAGCGCATCAAGCTGGTCACCGAACTGTCCAAGGTGCGCGACGACATCACGCGCCGCGGCCAGAAAGCGCCGCACACGCTGTACGTCCTGGACGAGCCCACGGTGGGATTGCACATGGCCGACGTCGAGAAGCTCGTTCGCGTGCTGCACCGCCTCGTCGATGGCGGGCACAGCGTGATCGTGATCGAGCACGACCTGGACGTGATCGCCGAAGCCGACTGGGTGATCGACCTCGGCCCCGAGGGCGGCAACGAAGGCGGCAAGGTGGTGGCGGCCGCGTCGCCGGAGCAGGTGGTGGCGAAGGGCACGCATACCGGCGTGGCGCTGGCGCACGTGCTGGCGCGAAGCTGAGGCGCGCGCTGACGGGTTCAGTCGATCCCCGCGCCCGATTCCTTCACCGCCCGCTTCCACCGCGCAACTTCGCGCTTGAGGAACTCGCTGAATTCGGCCGGCGTGTTGGCGATGATGTCGAAACTTTGCGTCGCCATGCGTTCGCGCACTTCCGGCGCGTTCATGCCTTTGGCGGCGATCTGGTACAGGCGCTGCACGATGGCGGGCGGCGTGCCCGCCGGCGCGGCGAGCGCCTGCCAGCTCGTGACCTCGACCGGGATGCCGAGTTTTGCGCTGGTGGGAACATCGGGCAACTGCGGCGAGGGCTTGGCGGCCGTCAACATCAGCGCCTTCATCTTGCCGGCCTTGATGAACGGCATCGCGGGGCCGAGATTGCTGAACATGAAGTCGGCCTGGCCGCCGATGATGTCCTGCATCGCGGGCGCGCCGCCCCGGTAGGGGATGTGCACTGCGAAACCACCCACCGCATTCTTGAACAGCTCCGCCGTCAGGTGATCCGACGAGCCGGCGCCCGAAGAGGCGTAGGACAGCTTGCCGGGGTTCTGCTTCATGTACTTCGCGAGTTCCGGCGCGGTGTTGAAGCGCGAGTTCGCGGGGACCACCAGCACGTTGGGCGTCGAGACGAGGACCGAAATCGGTGCGAAATCCTTCAGCGGGTCGTACGGCAGCTTGCTATAGAGGCCCGCGTTGATCGCGTACACGCCGATGCTGGCGACCATCAGCGTGTAGCCGTCCGGCGGCGCCTTGGCCAGCACGGTCGCGCCGACGGAGCCATTGGCGCCCGAACGGTTCTCGACGACGACGGGAACCTTGAGTTCGTCGGTGATCTTCTGGGCGATCAGGCGCCCGATCTGGTCGGAGGCGCCGCCGGCCGGGAACGGCACGATGATCTTGATCGGCTGGCTGGGCCACGGCGCCTGCGCGCGAGCCGGGAGCGCGCACAGCGTGGAGGCCAGCAGGGCCAGTGCGGCGAGTGCGAATCGGCGTTTTGAATTCATGCGGATCTCCTTGTCTTGTGGAATCGGTGGGGCGATGGGTGGCGGTGTGCGCTGCTCAGGCCGCGCGCGCCGCTGCCGCCTCGTTGTGCGCCAGCAGCGTCTTCGAGATGCCGGCCAGCTCGCGCAATACGGCCTCGTCGGTGATGGTCGAGAGGAATTCGCCGATGGGGCCGGTGGGCGCGATGCCCGCCAGTTCCACCGCCGCATGCAGGATGCGGATCGGCGAATACGTGTCGCGGGCGTCCTCCAGCGGCAGGAACAGCGCGCGAGTCGCGGCGGCGGTCGCGTCGTCGCCGGCGTGCAGCGCCTCGCGGATGCGGTTCGACAGGGCTGGGGCGACACAAACCGAGCCCGACGTGAAGGCATGCAGGCCGAACACGCGGAAATGGTCGATCACCGGCCGCTCGCCGATGCCGCTGATGAGGAGGTCCGGTCCCATCCGCGCCACGAGGTCCGCTAGCACGCGGTCCTGCGACGGATCCTTGCGCACGATCGCGTATTTCACGGCGCAGACCGAGCCCTCCTGCAGCAGCGCGGCGAGATCGGCGTTGTCGATGTAGCCCTCGTCCTTGACGTAGGCGATCAGCGGCTTGCCATAGAGCGACGCGAGCTTGCCCAGGCCGCTCGCGACACCGGCGGGATGCGCGGGGAAACGCAGGGGCAACGCCATGGCGGTGGGGAAAGGACGCTCGCGCAGCAGCGCGATCTGCTCGGCGGCCTTGCCGAAGTCGGCGCCGATCGAGGGGATGAGCCAGTCATCGGCCGCGAGCATGGGCGTGAGCGCCTCCAGCACGCGCCCGAGCTCGGCCACGCCCAGGTTGTAGAAGTTGGCGTTGCCGCCGTACATGAATGTGGTGACGCGGCCGGCACGCAGGTGGTCGAGCACGCGGCGATTCGCGTCGGGGTTCGCGCTGCCGTTCGGATGGCGTGGCATCGGGGGCACGGCCAGCACGGAACGGCGCAAATCAGCGGGGGTGACACGGCTTGTCTTCAAAGGCAGATCCTCGGGGATGGGGCGAAACAGCGAGTGGCGGCTGCGCCGCTCATTTGTTTGACAACTTTACCAATTATCGGCGAAGTTGTAAAGTCAGCGATCGAGGTGCCGGTCGAGCAAGCGGTTGCGCACCTGGTCGAGGTGGTAGCGCATCGCGATGGCTGCGCTCTCGGCGTCCCCGATGCGGATCGCATGCACGATGCGGTCGTGCTCGTCGAGCACCCGCGCGCGCCGTTGCGCGGAGGCCTCGCGCGTGAGGGACAGCGTCACGTTCATGCCCCCCTTCACGCGCTCGGAAAGCTGGTCCAGTGCTTCGACCAGCAGCCCGTTGCCCGATGCCACGGCGATCGCGCGGTGAAAGGCATAGTCGGCCTCCTGCGCGGCACCGCCGTGCCCGAACACTTCGCCGAGCTTCTTTCGCGCCTGTTCGATCGCGCGCAGCTGCTCGTCGCTGCGGTTGCGCGCGGCCAGCTTCGCGGAGAGTTCTTCCAGCGCCATGCGCAGTTCCATCACCTGCAGCACCTCGTGCAGGCTGACCTGGATCGTGAGTTCGGCGACGCGCTGGGACGGGCTGCGCTGAACATAAGTGCCCGACCCCTGGCGCGCGATCACCACGCCGTCGGTCTGCAGGCGCTGCAAGGCTTCGCGCACCACCGGCCGCGAGACCGAGAAGCGCTGCGCCAGCTGGTTCTCGGTGGGCAGGCGGTCGCCGGCCGAAAAGCGCCCGGCCATGATTTCGTCGAGCAGCTGGCCGTAGATCGTGTCCGACAGGCGCGGGCGCTCGATGGGGGAGGGAATCTCGATGGTGGCCATGCCGCGGTTGCTTGCCCGCGCATTCTACAAACGGCCGTGCAGGCGCATCCTGCGGGCATGGCCAGGTGCAGCCGCTGAGCCGCGCGTCGGACGCGTCCCACACCAGCATGCGTTGCCGTGCACGCTTCGGCGCTCAGCCGAGGTGCAATATGCTGTGATGCGCACGCACAAGCCCCTGGTGTGGCTGCCCGCCTGCCATCGCCATCTCGACCTCGCCGACCCGGGCGTGTACACGGTGCTGGCCGACCGCTATGCGGGCGCGGTGACCGCGTTCGGCCTGCAGCCGGTGCTGTTTCCGATGGCCGGCGCAACCGACGTGCCCGACCTGCTGCCGATGGTGGACGGCGTGCTGCTCACCGGCTCGCCGTCCAACGTCGAGGCCACCCGATTCGGCGGCGCCGCGCTGGCGAGCGACCTGCTCGATCCGCGCCGTGACGCGTTGACGATGGCGCTCGTGCCCGCCGCCATTGCCGCCGGCACGCCGCTGCTGGGCGTTTGCCGCGGCCTGCAGGAAATGAACGTCGCGCTGGGAGGCACCCTGCACCAGGAATTGCACATCGAGCCGGGACTGCTGGACCACCGCGAGCCGGACGACGAAGAGCTGGAGGTCCAGTTCGCCGTGCGCCACGAGGTCAGGCTCGAGCCGGGCAGCGCCTTCGCGCAATGGGCCGGCGGCACCAAGGCGCAGGTCAACTCGCTGCATGGCCAGGGCATCAAGCGGCTCGGCGAAGGTCTGGTGCCGGAAGCGCTCGCCCCCGATGGCTTGGTGGAGGGCGTTCGGGTTGCGGCTGCCCACGCGTTCGCCTACGGCGTGCAATGGCACCCGGAGTGGCAGCACGAGTCGAATCCTTTCTACGCCCGCACACTGCAGGCCTTCGCCCAGGCTTGCACGGAGCACTGCCGGCGAAGGGACGGTTCAAGCTCGCGATGACAGCGTTCCATGGGTGGGCCACTCGTTGCCCACGGCATGGCCGGGTCGCGACGGCAATGGTGGGCAGCAAGTGCCCACCTTGCGAAGCTATGTCAGTCCCGGGCGGCGAGAAGCGCGCGGGCGAGTTCCGCGAACCCGGCGCCGCAGCCGGCTTGCGTGACGTAGCGCGGCGGGTGCGGCAAGTCCGCCTCGAAACGGCGGATGTTCGCGACGCCCACCGCATTCGGCAGGTACGCGAACATCGGTGCGTCGTTGGGTGAATCGCCGACGAAAACGCAGCGTTCGCGCTGAGCATCGAGCTCCATGCCGAAGCGCTCGCGCAGCAGCAGATGCGCCATGCTCAACTTGTCGTAGCGGCCGAACCAGCCGTTGACATGGATCGAGCTGACCTTCGCGGTCATGCCGGCGCGCTCCATCAGGTGCACGATGCGCTGCACCGCGCTCGGGGGCAGCGGCGGCACGTCCTCGCAGAAGTCGATCGCCAGGTCGTAGAGACGGCAGAACTGGTCGGAGGCGAGCGCGCAGCCGGGCACCTCGCGCAGGATCGTCTCGCGCACCTGTGCCATGCGCGCCACGTTCGCCGCGCGAACGGCATCGTCGAACACGTGCCGGCTCATGAGCTTGCGCGCCGCGGCTTCGTACCAGAAGTAGAACGCGCCGTTCTCGCCGATCACCGCATCCACCGGCCACATGCGCGCGATGTGATCGCACCAGCCGGCCGGGCGCCCCGTGACGAGCACGACGCGCAGACCCGCCTCGCGCAGCGCGGCCAGCGCCGCATAGGCTTCGACGGTCAGCCGGCCCTCGGTGGTGAGCGTGTCGTCGATGTCGCTGAAGACCGTGTGGATGGCGGCGGCCACCCCAACGGGCAGCTGGCTCAAGGGGCGCATCGACCGGGGCATGAAGGGCGAAGTTCAGTTCCTGTCAGCCGGCATTGTGCAGGGCCAGGCCCGCATGCTCGCGCAGCGGATGGAAATGGATCCTGGGAAAGCGCTCCTGCGCCAGCCGCACGTCGTACGGCGAAGTGCACAGGAACGCGAGCGCGTTGGCGGCGTCCAGCGCCATGCGCTGCGGATACGCGTCCATGAACGTGCGCAATTCCGCCGGCGTGTCCGCCGTGATCCAGCGCGCGCCGGTGTACTGCGAGTGCTCGAGCCGCACGTCGGCGTCGTACTCCGACTTCAGGCGGTGCTGGACGACCTCGAACTGCAACTGGCCCACCGCCCCGAGCAGCATCGGCCCGCCGACCTGCGGCCGGAACACCTGGATCGCGCCTTCCTCGCCGAGCTGCGCGAGGCCCTGCTGCAACTGCTTGGTGCGCAGCGGGTTCTTCAGGATCACCGTCATGAACAGCTCGGGGGCGAAGAACGGCAGGCCGGTGAACTGCAGGTTGGCGCCGTCGGTGATCGTGTCGCCCAGTTGCACGCCGCCATGCGTGGTGAAGCCGATGATGTCGCCGGCGTAGGCCTCGTCCACGGCTTCCCGCCGCTGCGACAGGAACGTGACGACCGACGTCGGCCGCAATTCCTTGCCGGTGCGCTGCACCTTGAGCTTCATGCCGGGCTGGTAGCGGCCCGAGGCCATCCGCACGAAGGCGATCCGGTCGCGGTGGTTGGCATCCATGTTGGCCTGGACCTTGAACACCACGCCCGCGAAGTTCTCGTCTTCCGGCCGGACTTCCTTGTCCACCATCTGGCGATTCACCACGAGATGGCTGATGCGCGGGCCCGGCGAGGGCGCCAGGTCGACCAGCGCCTCCAGCACTTCCATCACCCCGAAATTGTTCACGCCCGAGCCGAAGAACACCGGCGTCTGCTTGCCCGCGAGGAAAGCCTGGTGGTCCCAGGCCGGCGACGCGCCGACGGCGAGCTCCATGCTCTGCTCGGCGGTCTCGAATTCATGGCCGAAGCGCTGCAGCAGGTTTTCGCGGTCCGACAGCGGAATCGTTTCGAAATCCTGCGGCCGGCGCTCCGAGCCGGACTCGAACACCGTCATCGCGTGCGTGCGCAGGTTCATGATGCCGCCGAAGGTCTTGCCCTGGCCGACCGGCCAGGTCATCGGGACGCACGCCATGCCGACTTCGCGCTCCACCTCGTCCAGGATGTCGAGCGGCTCGCGCACTTCGCGGTCCATCTTGTTGACGAAGGTGATGATGGGCGTGTCGCGCTGGCGGCACACTTCGATGAGCCGGCGGGTCTGCGCTTCCACACCGTTGGCCGCGTCGATGACCATCAGCGCCGAGTCGACCGCCGTCAGCACGCGGTAGGTGTCCTCGGAGAAATCCTTGTGGCCGGGCGTGTCCAGCAGATTGATGACGTGGTCGCGGTAGAGCATCTGCATCACCGAGCTGGCCACCGAGATGCCGCGCTGCTTCTCGATTTCCATCCAGTCGGAGGTGGCGTGGCGCGACGCCTTGCGCGCCTTGACGGAACCGGCGATCTGGATTGCGCCGGAGAACAGCAGCAGCTTTTCCGTCAGCGTGGTCTTGCCCGCGTCGGGGTGCGAGATGATGGCAAAGGTACGGCGGCGCCGGGTTTCGGCGGCATAGGTCGAGGCGGACAAACGGGAACTCCGGGGGGAACGGGCGCCGGCCTGAACAGCCGGTAACGCCAACCCCTCTATTGTGCCGGTAACCTCAGGGCGCACCGGGCCACGGCCCAGGCACAGGGAGCGCCTCCATGGCAGCAAAAGTCGAGCAGGAAACGCTGGATGCGGGCGGCCGCGAGGTCGTCGTCACGAACCCGGGCAAGGTACTTTTCCCCCAGGCGGGCGTGACCAAACTGGACCTGGCCCGCTACTACATTGCCGTGGCGCCGGGCGCGCTGCGCGGCGCCGGCGGCCGGCCCTGCATCCTGGTGCGCTACCCCAACGGAATCGACAGCGAATTCTTCTTCCAGAAGCGGGTGCCGGCCGCGCGTCCCGGCTGGATCGAGGTGGCGCAGATCCGGTTCCCGTCGGGCCGCACGGCCGAAGAGATCGTGCCGCGCGACGCGGCGGCCCTGGCCTGGATGGCCAACCTCGGCTGCATCGAATTGCATCCGCACCCGGTACGGGCGGACGATCTGGAGCATCCCGACGAGTTGCGGGTGGACCTGGATCCGGTGCCGGGGGTGAAGTGGAAGCAGATCCGCGAGGTCGCGGGCGTGGTGCGGGACGTGCTCGCCGATTTCGGCCTCGCCGGCTGGCCCAAGACCTCCGGCTCGCGCGGCATCCACATCCTGGTGCGCATCGAGCGGCGCTGGAGCTTCGACCAGGTGCGCCGCGCGGCGCTCGCGCTCGCGCGGGAGGTGGAGCGGCGCGCGCCCAAGCTGGCCACCAGCAAATGGTGGAAGGAGGAGCGGCACGGCGTGTTCGTCGACTACAACCAGAACGCGAAGGATCGCACCGTGGCGTCGGCGTACTCGGTGCGGCCGAAGCCCGATGCCCGCGTGTCGGCGCCCCTCAGCTGGGACGAACTCGGCACGTGCGATGCCGCCGATTTCACGCTCGGCACGATGCCCGCCCGCTTCGCGCGGATCGGCGATCCGCACGAGGGCATCGACGAGGCGGTGTGTTCGCTGGAAGGCCTGCTCGAACTCTCGGCCGGGCAGGAGCGCGACGGCGCGGGGGACGCGCCTTGGCCGCCGCACTACCGCAAGCAGGCGGGGGAGCCGCCGCGGACGCAGCCTTCGCGCCGGCGAGGGTCGGGCTGAGGCTGGCGGTATAGTCGAGCGGTCATGAAAACCGCCATTTTTGTTCCGCTCGCGATCGCGCTGGCGACGCTCACGTCGCCCGCCGAGGCACAGCAAAGCACGCAGACCCGCAACATCGTCCTTCGGGCGGGCAACTGGTATGTCGTGCGATCCAACCAGACCGCTAGCGGCGCTGTCGCTTGCTCCGGCTTCTACATGGGGCAGGACGGCGTCGAACTGCGCAAGGACAAGCTGGTCGTGAAGCTTCCGGGCGAACCCAAATCGATCGGGCTGCGCTTCGGTGACGAGCCGCCGCGCGCGCCCCGGGCGCCGGATGCGAACGAGCGGCAGACCGGCGCGGTGGTGCTGGCGGGCGCCGACTTCGAGCAATTGCGCCGCAGCAAGAGCGTGTCGCTGGACGTTGCGACTGCTCAGGGCCGCGCCAACCCGACCCTGAAGCTCGAAGGCCTGAACGCCGCCGTGAAGAGCATCGACGCGGGCTGTCCCGTCCCGGCGGCCTCCGTTCGCGCCGAACGTGCCCTTCAGAAGAAGCGCGAGAAGGCGCTCGCCGAGCGGTGTTCGCCGGCAGGCATCGCCCGCATGCGCGAGCAAGGCCTGAACGACCTGCGCATCATGTCGGCTTGCCCGAAGGCCGCCCTGCCTGCGCGCTAGCGCCGAACACCTTTTCCAGCTCGAAAGCGGTCGTGACCTCGAGCTGGTCGTAGCGGCAGTCGGCCGGCTGCTTGTCCGGGCGCCAGCGCAGGAAGACGGCGGCATGGCGAAAGCGCTGGCCTTGCAGGTGGTCGTATTTCACCTCGCACACACGCTCCGGCCGGACGGCCTCCCAGGACAGGTCCTTGCCCGCGCTCCAGCGGCTCTGGCCGCCGGGCATTCGGCCGGCCGCATCGTCGTTGGCGGCGGCCCAGTCGCGCCACGGATGGTCCTGCAACGCGTTCTTGCGCAAGGGCCCGAGCTCGTCGGCGAGCTGCCGCCGCGTCGCCATCGTGAAGGAGGACGCCACGCCGACGTGGTGCAGCACGCCCGCATCGTCGTACAGCCCGAGCAGCAGCGATCCCACGGCATCCTGCGTATCGCGGTACCACCGGAAGCCGCCGACCACGCATTCGGCCGTGCGTGCGTGCTTGATCTTGAACATGGCGCGCTTGCCGGGCAGGTAGGGCGCCGTCTCCGGCTTCGCGATCACACCGTCCAGCCCGGCGCCTTCGAAGCGCTCGAGCCACTCCTGCGCGACGGAGCGGTCCCGCGTCATTGGCGTGAGGTAAACGGGCTTGGTGACCTGGCCCAGCAGGCGCTCGAGCCGCACGCGCCGCTCGCCTTGCGGCAATTCCATGATCGAGCGGCCGCCGGCGGCCAGCAGGTCGAATGCGACGAACGCCGCCGGCGTTTCCTGCGCGAGCCGCGCGACGCGCGAGGCGGCGGGATGCAGGCGCTGCTGCAGAGCGTCGAAGTCCAGCCCCGCGGTGCTGACCACGACGACCTCGCCGTCCACGATGCAGCCTTTCGGCAGCGCCTGCGCCAGCGCCCGCTCAAGTTCGGGGAAGTAGCGGTTGAGCGGCCGCAGGTCTCGGCTCTGGATGTACACGTCCTCGCCGGTGCGGAACACGATCGCGCGGAAGCCGTCCCACTTGGGCTCGAACAGGAAGCCGTCGCCATGCGGAAGCTCATCCGCGATCTTGGCGAGCATGGGTTCGATCGGCGGGTTCAGGAAGGTGGACGGCACCGGGCCATTTTGCCGTCCCCGCCGGATTCTTGTTGCTCGGCCGCGCGTCGCTGCTATTTCAAGCAGATGCTGCCGGCCAGCCGGCCGCTTTCGACCAGCGAGAAGCAGCCCGAGGCCTGGTTGGTGGCCCGGCAACGGCCCAGCACGTCCGCCCAGTCGGCCACCGGCGGGCCGTCGTAGACGCAGCCATAGGTGCAGTCCTTCTGGCTGTCGCAGCGCTTGCCGGCGTCCGCGGCCCGCGCCGTAACCACCGGCGCCTTGGGCGTATCGAAGCTGCACTCGGGCGCGCGCGCGCCGCGCGGGCTCCAGTTGCCCCCGTGATCGAGGCACTGTTGTGCGATCGCCAGCTCGGACACTCGCGCCAGGCAACGGCCGCCGGCGCCCGCCTTGGCGATCTCGGTCCAGGCGCCGCCCAGCCGCAGGCAGTCCTGGCGGTTCCACGGAACTTCGCAGGCCGCCTGCCAGCCGTCCTGGATCGGTTTCCAGGCGCCTTGGAGCGCGGCGCATTCGTCGCGCGAGTCGATCAGCGCGGTGCCGCCTGGGCCCGGCTGCGCCCAGGCGGCCGCAATGATGAGCCAGGGGACCAGCAGCAGTGCGAGGCGCGCCTTCATACCTAGAGTCTAGCGCCGCCCGGGCGCCATTGATACAATCGCGCATCCGAGGAGCGTTGCAGCGCCCGCGAGGCGTGAGGCTCGGTCAACATCGCAACGACGCTCACCCACTGTCCGAGTGCGGTGAGCCCTTCCATCAGGTCTCCCCGTCGGCAGTGGTTCCCCGAAACCGAAGTTTTTGGAGCCGACATGAACGCCGTTCTCAAACCCGCCCCCGCACGCGAATGCGCCATCGCGGACCCGTCGTTGGCCGATTGGGGCCGCAGGGAAATCCGCATCGCCGAAACCGAGATGCCCGGCCTGATGGCCATCCGCGAGGAATTCGCGGCGAGCCAACCGCTCAAGGGCGCGCGCATCACCGGCTCGCTGCACATGACGATCCAGACGGCCGTGCTGATCGAAACGCTGCAGGCGCTGGGCGCGAAAGTGCGCTGGGCCTCGTGCAACATCTTCTCGACCCAGGACCACGCCGCCGCCGCGATCGCCGCGGGCGGCACGCCGGTGTTCGCGATCAAGGGCGAATCGTTGGCCGACTATTGGGACTACACGCACCGCATCTTCGACTTCGGTCCCAAGGGAGCCGAGGGCGAAGGCCCGAACATGATCCTGGACGACGGCGGCGACGCGACGCTGTTGATGCATCTGGGCAAGCGCGCGGAGAAGGACATCTCCGTGATCGCGAACCCCTCTAGCGAGGAAGAGACCTGCCTGTTCGCCGCGATCAAGGCCAAGCTGGCGCAGGACCCGGCGTGGTACAGCCGCAAGAGCGCGCAGATCATCGGCGTGACGGAAGAAACCACTACCGGCGTGCACCGCCTGAAGGAAATGAGCGCCAAGGGCACGCTGCTGTTCCGCGCGATCAACGTCAACGACTCGGTCACGAAGAGCAAGTTCGACAACCTGTATGGCTGCCGCGAATCGCTGGTGGACGGCATCAAGCGCGCTACCGACGTGATGATCGCGGGCAAGGTGGCCGTGGTGTGCGGCTACGGCGACGTGGGCAAGGGCTCGTCGCAGGCGCTGCGCGCCCTGTCGGCGCAGGTCTGGGTGACCGAGATCGACCCGATCAACGCCTTGCAGGCCGCGATGGAAGGCTTCAAGGTCGTCACGATGGAATACGCCTGCGACAAGGCCGACATCTTCGTCACCTGCACCGGCAACAAGCACGTCATCCGCCATGAGCACATGGTGAAGATGAAGGACCAGGCGATCGTCTGCAACATCGGCCACTTCGACAACGAGATCGAGGTGGCAGCGACCGAGAAGTACCAGTGGGAAGAGATCAAGCCGCAGGTCGACCACATCATCTTCCCGGACGGCAAGAGGATCATCCTGCTGGCCAAGGGCCGGCTGGTGAACCTGGGCTGCGCCACCGGCCATCCCAGCTTCGTGATGAGCTCGTCGTTCGCCAACCAGACCATCGCGCAGATCGAGCTGTTCACCCACAGCGATTTTTACGAGGTCGGCAAGGTCTACGTGCTGCCGAAGCACCTGGACGAGAAGGTGGCGCGCCTGCACCTGAAGAAGGTCGGGGCGATGCTGACGGAACTGAGCGACGAGCAGGCCGAGTACATCGGCGTGCCGAAGCAGGGGCCGTACAAGGCGGACACGTACCGGTATTGAACAAACTCGTTCGCGCTGAGCCTGTCGAAGCGCTCGCGCGGACTTCGACAAGCTCAGTCCGAACGGATCCACATGCGTGCCGATCAATTGCTCGTCGAACGCGGCCTCGCCAGCTCGCGCTCGCAGGCCCAGCGCCTGATCGCCTCGGGCGTGCGCTGGCTCGATCGCGGGGCGTGGAAGGCCGTCGCCAAGAACGGTGACGAGGTTCCCACGGATGCGCAGGTCGAGTTGCAGGACAGCGCCGAGGCGCGCTACCTCTCGCGCGGCGGGCTCAAGCTCGAAGGGGCCTTGAAGGCGAGCGGTATCGACGCGGCCGCTCTGCGCTGCCTGGACGTCGGCCAGTCGACCGGCGGCTTCACCGACTGCCTGTTGCAGCATGGCGCCGCGCACGTGACCGGCGTGGACGTCGGCCACGGGCAATTGCACCCGAAGCTGCGCGGCGACCCGCGCGTGGTGGCGATCGAGAAGGTGAATGCGCGGGAACTGTCGAGTGCGCAGGCAGGCGAGGGCTTCGACCTCGTCACCGGCGACCTGTCGTTCATCTCGCTGACGCTCGTGCTGCCGGCGCTCGTGCCTTTGCTCAGGTCCGGCGGCGCGCTGCTCATGCTGGTCAAACCGCAATTCGAGCTGCAGCCGGGGCAGGTCGGCAAGCGCGGCATCGTGACCGATCCATCTCTGTACGCCATCGTGGAGCGGCGCATCCGCGACTGCTGCGCCGCGCTCGGCCTGCAAGTGCGAGGTTGGTACGACAGCCCGGTGACGGGCGGCGACGGCAACCGCGAATTCTTTGTGCACGCGACGAAAGTCTCCAAGGACGAACACCATGAGCGAGCGTGACGCCGCCGCACCGCGCAAAGCGGGCGCGTTTCCCATCAGCCTGGAATTTTTTCCGCCGAAGACGCAGGAAGGTTCGGCCAAGCTGCGCATCGCGCGGCAGGCGCTTTACGCGCTCGAGCCCGAGTTCTGCTCGGTGACTTACGGCGCGGGCGGCTCGACCCGGGAGGGCACCTTCGGCACCGTCGCCGAAATCCTCGCCGAAGGCGTGGACGCTGCGTCGCATTTCTCCTGCATCGGCGCGACGCGAGCCAACACGCGGGAGCAGCTCGACGCGCTGCGGCAGATGGGCGTGAAGCGGCTCGTGGCCTTGCGCGGCGACCTGCCCAGCGGATACGGCACCGGCGGCGAGTTCCACCATGCGAGCGACCTGGTCGCGTTCATCCGCGCCGAAACGGCAGATGCGTTCCGCATCGAAGTGGCGTGTTATCCGGAGATGCATCCGCAGGCGCGATCGCCCGAGGCCGACCTGCAGGCTTTTGCCGCCAAGATCCATGCCGGTGCGGATTCGGCGATCACGCAGTACTTCTACAACGCGGACTCGTATTTCAGGTTCGTCGAAGAGGTGGACCGGCTCGGCATCCATGTGCCCGTGGTGCCCGGCATCATGCCGATCACCAGTTCCGCGCAATTGATGCGCTTTTCGGATGCTTGCGGCGCCGAGATCCCGCGCTGGATCCGGCTGCGCCTGCAAAGCTTCGGCGACGACAGCGCTTCGATCAAGGCGTTCGGCCTCGATGTGGTCACGCAATTGTGCGAACAGCTGCGCGCCGGCGGGGCTCCCGGCCTGCACTTCTACACGATGAACCAGGCGCCCGCGACGGTGGAGATCTGCAAGCGGCTGGGACGCTGAAAAGCGGTCCGGTCTACTGCCGCAATCCCGTGGTCGGGTGCGACAAAAGGGCCTTGTAGCGCCCGCTCTGGTGCAGCTTGACGTAGATGCGGTGCAGGTGCGTCTTCACCGTGTGATCGCTGATGTCCAGGTTGCGCGCGATTTCCTTGTTGGTCAGCCCGCGGCCCATGAGATGGAAGATCTCCTCCTCGCGATCGGTCAACTGGTCGTTCAGCGCGACGGGTGCCGCAGCCGGGGGGCCGACCAGGCTGCGCAGCGCCTGCACCAGCGCCGAGCGCCCGAACCATGTCTCGCCCGCGTGCACCGCTTGCACCGCCTTCACGAGCAGTGACGGCGGGTCACGTGTGAGCAGGCAGCCGCTGACGCCGAGCCTCACGAACGAGAGCAGCAGTTCCTGGGACAGGACTTCGCAAAGCAGGATGATTCGGGTGCCCGGACTCACGCGCAGCAGCGGTGCGATGACGCTGTGAGGTTCTTTGCCGCAAAGCGAATATTCGAGCAGCAGCACGTCGGGGCGCAGTGCCGCGGCGGCCGGCGCGAGCTTCGCGACGCTCTCGATTTGACTCGCAAAAGCGCCCCCCTGCTCGTGTGCGCAGTGACCGGCCAGCTCGAGCCCCAGACTCGTGTTCCTGCATGCCACAAGCAACCTGATCTTCATCGATCCTTCTTCCCAGCCCGTAGTCGGGGCTGCGGCCACCGATTTCTTTCGGGACGCTGAGCGTATCAAACGCATGGCTTCGACTGCAACGCCGCGACCGGCGGCGCGCCAATAAATCACGCAAAAGCCAGTTGACGTGACTCAGCAGTTCCACCTGTTGAGCGTGCTTCGCACTGCTGATGCATGCCGGTGGCTCAGCAGTTGGCATCCGGCGCCCAAGGCCGAGGTACACCATCAAGTGTATTGAGTGCCCGCAAACGCCCGCTTATGTTTCGTACCCCATGCATGCGCATTGCAAACAGTTCCTTTTCGCGACTTGCCGTTTCGGTGCAGGCTGTGCGGCCAGGCCCTTGTGACCGCGTAACTCTTGGAGGCAAACATGACGACTCCCACCACTGTTCTCGTCACCGTCGACGAATCAAGCGGCATTCAAAACGATACCCAGGGCACGGTCACCAGCAACGATTACGACCTCACCGCATTCGGCGCCACGCCGCTGCCGTCCCTGTTCGTCAGTGCGCTGTCGTCGGAAGGCGCCAGCGCCAGCAGTGCGCAGAACGTGGCCGTGAGCGGCGCCACCGGTGGCACCAGCACCAGCAGCGTGCTGACCTTCGGCGCCGACACGACCGATGTCTCCTTCACCGACGGCTCCGGCAATCCCCTGAGCGATGTGGATAGCGGCCTCAAGACAACGGATGGCACGACGATCTACCTGTACACGTCCAGCTACGACAACAATGTCGTCGTGGGCCGCGCGGGCGGGTCCAGCGGAGACGTGGTATTTGCCGTGTACATGGACACCGGCGTGGATACCGGCTCGGGCGACCCCGGCGCTACCAGCGCCAAGATCTGGCTGGTGCAGTTCGAGTCGATGCAGCACGACAACCCCAATGACCCGAACGACATCGTGTACTTGCAAGGGCTGCTGAATGTCTCGGTGACCAGCCCGATCGAATTCTCGCTGGCCGGCGCGCCATCCGGCCAGAACCTGTTCCTGATGTTCGGGGACGGCACACCCAGCACGGACGATGTCACCATCGTCGTCACCGGCAAGAACCCGGCCGACCAGTCCGCCGGCGAGAGCATCACCACCGGCGACACCGTCAACACCGGGCAAGGCGGCGGCACCACGACCATCGGCAGCAACAACCAGATGATCGATCCGAGCGAAGGAATGTACTTCACATTCGTGAAGGGAGCCGACCCGGATCTGACCGTGCCCAACCTGGACCAGAACGAAGCGGACGTCGAAGCGAACATCGACTTCACGAACCTCTTCGGAACCACCGCCGCATCCTTCGCGGTCGTGCAGCTGCAGCCGCCCAAGGGTGCCACGCTGAAGGTCAGCGCCATGCTCGCCTCGGTCGCTAGCGACGGGGGCACGGCGACCGACGTGAGCGACGACACTCCCTACGCGGGGGTGGACTACGTGGATCACCTGAACACCAATGCTCTGGTCGATATCGACTCGGTCACGATCACCCGCACCGTCAAGGTGGGCAAGAACCTCGTGCCGACCGATTACAGTTTTTCCGAGATCACCAACGTATCGCAAGCCGGCCTGACGCTGAATTTCAACGGTGACACGGTAACCATCCAGGGCGTGCAGGCCGGCGACCGGGTGAGCTACCACACCGTCAGCGAGCACGATCGCGTGCTGGTCGACAACATCGGAAACAGCAACGCGCAACTGAACGCCGCCGTGGACATCGGCAACTTCCGCGTCGAAAGCGGGACAACCACCACGAATCCCCTGGACGCCCTGGCCTTCGTCGATGACGCGCCGACGGCCGGTGGCACGGCGCAGACGAACACCGTCGACGAGGACGGCCTGACCGGCGGGATCGCCGGCGGACCCGGTGACGTCACCGTGGACAACGACGACGGCGACAACAACGAGGCCACGAGCGCCGGTAATGTCGCAGCCATCTTCGACGGCGGTGCCGACGGCCTGGCCAGCTATGGCATGGCGACGGACACCACCGGCCTGGACGCGACACTCACCTCGCAGGGCGGAGCGGTGCTGTACGACGTCACCGGCGACACTTTGACGGCGTATGTGGACGATGGCACGAACACCGGCTACCAGAGCGGTGAAGACCGCGCGGTGTTCGCTCTCGTGCTGGACCCGACGACCGGCGGCTACACCTTCACGCTGATGGATCAACTCGATCACCCCCTCACGGACGATCCGGGTACCCTGGCGGTGGAGACCTCCTTCGAGGACAACATCGCCCTCGATCTGGGTTCGGTCCTCACGGCCACCGACGGCGACGGCGACACGGTCACGGCCGCGGGCGAAAAGCTGGTCGTGACGGTGAATGACGACTCGCCAACCACCTTTACGCCGGATGGGGCCACGCTCACCAACAACGGGACCGACTCCGACACGGAGGCGTTGAACGACGCGAACTCGGTCGGCGCGGACCAACCCGGCACCATCGTGTTCGTCGACAACTACGTGAACGACGATTACCTGCGGGACAGCAATGGCGCTTTGCTCACCTCGGGGGGCGAGAACATCGTGCTGACCGGGTTCGGGACCGGCACGCTGACCGCGACGACGGAATCGAGCCTGACCACGGTGTTCACGGCCACTCTGGACGACCCGTCCGCGCACCAGTACACCATCACTTTTGGCGCGACGATCGACGACGGCGGAGGGATCAACTTCCTGGGCGCGGCGCCGGTCAAGTCGGGAAATCCCACCTTCAACCTCATCAACGACGTCGACGGCACGACGCTGGACCTGCTGTTCTCGGGCGGCGACGTCAGCGGCGGCTCTCCCACGGCCCATAGCGTGAACGTCAGCACGACCGGCGCCGGCACCGACAACCAGTCGATGAACCCCACCGAAATGCTGAGGATCGACTTTGCGATCGGCGCATCGCTGGCGGGCTCGCCCCTGGGCAGCGACTTCAACCTGGGCACGCACAAGACGGTGAACGGCTACTCGTTCATGGTGTCGCAGAACACCCCGAGCGGCACGACGGGAACGACGTTCATCCAGGCCTTCGACGCCGACTCCGACAAGATACTGGTCGGTGACAGCGGCGACGTGGTCGATCCACTCACCAAGGTGCTGGTCAACGGGCTGACGCTATGGGACGGCACCACGGTGACCGACCAGACCGTCAATGGCCATCTGGTGCATGCGATCGTGTACAACAACGGCGTCGTCATCACCGGGCTCAACGAGGGTGCGACCGGCGATGGAACGGGGGGCGATGACCCGATCGTGAAGGTCTATACGGCCGATGGGTTCAACCGGATCGAGGTGTCGAACTATGCCGGACAGGTGGTGAACAGCCAGACCCTGGGCGGCACTTCCTTCGACATCGCTCCGGCCGGAGTCGACCAGGCCGTGCAAGGCAATACGTTCAACTTCGATATGGCAGTCCAGCAGACTGATTACGACGGGGACACGGGACCGGTGGAACTGATCGGCGTGACCGTGGATCCGGTGCCGATCGTCTGAAGCCACGGCTCCGCGCCGTTGAAGCGGCCGGCTCCCGCAAGGGGGCCGGCCGCTTTGCTTTGCGCGCCGGAGTCCGCACTGACTTCGCATCGCAAAGCATCACGTACGCCATGAGGTGTATTGAGCGGATTCATGGCGCCGCATATCTTCAATACAGCTTCGCGGTCAGGCCTGTTTGACCGCAATTCTTTTCCGAGGTAACCATGACGACACCCACCACTGTTCTCGTCACCGTCGACGAATCGAGCGGCATTCAAAACGATACGCAGGGCACCGTCACCAGCAACGATTACGACCTCACCGCATTCGGCGCCACGCCGCTGCCGTCCCTGTTCGTCAGTGCGCTGTCTTCGGAAGGCGCCAGCGCCAGCAGTGCGCAGAACGTGGCCGTGAGCGGCGCCACCGGCGGCACCAGCACCAGCACCGTGCTGACCTTCGGCGCCAACGTCACCGATGTAGCGTTTACCGACGGCGACGGAGATCCGTTGAATGCGGTGGACAGTGGACTCACCACCACCGATGGCACGACGGTGTACCTGTACACCTCGAGCTACGACAACAACGTCGTCGTGGGCCGTGCGGGCCTCGGTGGCGACATCGTTTTTGCCGTGTACCTCGATACCGGCGTGGACAACGGCTCGGGCGACCCCGGCGCGAAAACCGCCAAGCTCTGGCTGGTGGAGTTCCAGCCGCTGCACCACCTCGACGGCACGGATGCGAACGACATCGTCTATCTGCAAGGCCTGCTGAATGTCACCGTCACGAATCCCGTCGAGTTCTCGCTGGCCGGAGCGCCGTCGGGCCAGAACCTCTTCCTGATGTTCGGGGACGGCACGCCCAGCACCAGCGACGTGACGATCGTCGTGACGGGCAAGCACCCGGCTGATCAGTCCGACGGTGCGAGCATCACCACGGGCGACACCGTCAATACCGGCCAGGGCGGCGGCGGCACGACCATCGGCTCGAACAACCAGATGGTCGACCCGAACGAAGGCATGTACTTCACCTTCGTGAAAGGGGCCGATACGGATTACACCGTGCCCAACCTGGACCAGAACGAAGCGGACCTGGAAGCGAATATCGCGTTCACGAACCTGTTCGGCGCCACGGCAGCATCGTTCTCGCTCGTTCAACTGCAGCCGCCCAAGGCCGCTACGATGTTGCTCAGTGCCATGCTCGCTTCGGTCGCCAGCAACGCCGGAACGGCCAATGACGTGAGCGACGATACTCCCTATTCGGGCGTCAACTACGTCGACCATCTGAATTCCAACACGCTGGTGGACATCGACTCGGTCACGATCACCCGCACGGTGAAGGTCGGCAAGAATCTCGTGCCGACCGACTATGTTTTCACCGAGGCCAGCAACACGACCCAAGGCGGCCTGACGCTGGATTTCACGGGCAGCACGGTAAAGATCACCGGCTTGTTGTCGGGCGACCGGGTCAGCTATCACACGGTCAGCGAGCATGACCGCGTGCTGATCGACAACGCCGGAAGCAACAACTCGAATTTCAACGCCGCCTTCGACATTGGGGGCTTTCGCCTCGAGTCGGGCGGCACGGCTACCAATCCGCTGGATGCCCTTGCGTTCGTGGACGATGCGCCCACGGCCGGCGGCACGGCGCAAACGGACACCGTCGACGAAGACGGCCTGACGGGCGGCATCGCCGGGGGCCCCGGCGACGTGACCGTGGACAACGCCGACGCCGACAACAACGAGGCCACGACCAGCGGCAGCGTCGCTGCGATCTTCTCAGGCGGTGCCGACGGCTTGGCCAGCTATGGCCTGTCCACCGACACCAGCGGCCTGGCCTCGAACCTCAAGTCGGCGGGCGGCAGCGTGGTCTACGACGTCACGGGCAACACGCTGACGGCGTACGTCGATGATGGCGTGGCCGGCTACATCGCGGCCAACGACCGCGAAGTGTTCACGTTAAGCCTGAACGGAACCACCGGCGCCTACGCCTTCACGCTGATCGACCAGCTGGACCATTCAGTG